>CAJPJN010000001.1:0-26246 GCA_905369855.1 Streptococcus oralis
ATGTTGTACAGTGCCAAATAATCTTTTTGTACTCTGAACTAGAGTGCCAACTTCTTCTAGACAGAACAGTACCACAAAAACCACATTCTAATCTACTGCTAAAAGGGTACATTCTTGAATATCTTTCTCGTTTACCTTTTATATTTGCTATGGTTTTTTTGTTTCCTGATCTCCGTAATCGAATTTCTTGCGCCTGTGTAAAAATTTCTGGACTAATTATCGCATCATGATTATTTTTAATGTAGTATTTATCTTCTTCACCGAAATTTATTAAACGTCTCTTACTAATGGGGTCAACAGTGAAAGTTTTTCCCATTAGAATATCACCTTTATACTTCTCGTTTTTAATAATTCCTAAAACTGTTGTATCTTGCCAGTGATCAAGACCTCTCGGAGTTTTATAACCTAGTTCATCAAGTTCTCTAGCTATTGCCCTACCCCCAATACCATCAATGTATCGTTCAAAAATATAACGTACTATCTTGGCTTCTTTTTCATTTATTGATATCGACTTTGTATCTTGATTATAGTCATAACCAAGACAACCTTGAAAACCAATAAGTTCTCCACGTTGCATCTTCATTTTTAACCCCTTTTTAACATGGGCAGATGTATTTTCAACTTCCTGTTGAGCCACTGAACTTAATATCGTCAATAGTAACTCACCATCCATAGTTAAAGTATCAATATTTTCTTCTTCGAAAAATACACCAATTTGTTTATCTTTGAGCAAACGAACATATTTGAGAGTATCTAATGTATTTCTAGCAAAGCGAGCAATGGCTTTGGTAATGATATAGTCTATTTTTCCATCAAGGCAATCTGAAATCAATCTTTGAAAATCTTGTCTTTTTCCAACTTGAGTTCCTGAAATCCCTTCATCAGCATAAATGTCAACCAAAATCCAATCTTGGTGCTGTGATATATACTCTCTATAATGACGAACTTGAGAATCATAGCTATTTTTTTGATCATCACTATCGGAACTAACACGACAATATGCTGCTACTCTCCTCGATAAAGAACCACTATTATCATTTCTTCTAGTTACTAAAGGATTCGCTTTTATAATTTCAACGTTGTTTGACATGGCTTAACCTCCTATTTCTCTGCATTTATTTTACCGCAACCAATAAAAAAGGTCAGCTAATTTGTGTATATTTTACGCAGTTTCAGCTTTATTTTTTCATATTCTTTTTCGCTAATAAGTTTTTTTAAGAATAATAGATTTAGCATCTCTAGCTCGACTATATAATTTTCTAAATTTGATTTCAAAAAATCACTTCCCTTTTATCTTTTATCAATCTCCTCCATGGCATGACTGATGAAGTCATCATAAGAATTTCACTTGCTGCTCTTTTACGTTGGCAGCCTGAACGGTCAGAAGTATCATTGTATATCATTTGTATCATGGCATATAAAGTATCGCTCTATTTTATTGATGGTTTTAATATCGCTCTTATCATGGCGAGCCATTCAAAACTTCTCCACAAATGAGGAAAGTACCATTTTGGACTATTCAATTGTCAATGTGCTTTCTTAACCTACTACTTTTTGGAGTAATGGTCTTCTTTATTATCCACTCGACCTACAAGGTAATCTAGACTCACCTTATAAAAATCTGCAAGTTTGATAAGGTCATTTATAGAGATTAGCCTGCTACCAGCTTCCATTTTAGAATAAGATGATCTTGTACAATTCAAAACGATTTTCGCAATATATTCTTGTGTCAAATCATCATCTTCACGTAAATCTCTAATCCTTTTCAACATTTGTTGTCTCCTAAAACAAGTATAATATAGTTATTTTCTTATTTTTAAATATGTGACAAATTGGCACATGAAACTATTCTATATATACTTTTTAGGAAACTGTTTACTCTAAATGTATCTCATTTTCCTCAATGGATTTCATATTTTGTTTTTTCTTATATTTCTTTATTGTTTTATTAAACATTTCAAATAAATTTATTGCTTCTCTATGTTGTTCCTTCAGTGTTTCAATCTTTCCTTTATATATGTATAAATCCTTCTCTATTGTATCTACTGAACTTTTACCTTGAATACTATTTTCTAAATTGCTAGAACTATTTGTCGTATCATTCAACAATACTTCTTCTAAATTAGTTAAATCATTAATTTTATTTTGAACTTGTTCAATCATATTCTCTAGATATGATATTTGGGCAATGAAATCATTTGTTATATCTTCAAAATCATTCGGACTATTTTCCTCAGATATAAGAAAATCTAATTGTTCTATTTTTTCTTTAATTTTGCTTAGAGGAATTCTTCTATACATATACTGCGGTTCATACTGAACATTAAATTGCCTAATCAAAGTTTTACCTTTCATAAAGCGATTTTTTTCTGCTGAATCTTTATGATATACATAGTAAGAACTAGTTTCTCTGAGAAATACTTTAACTTTTTCTTCTTCCATATTGATTTGAATATTTGGTACAAAAATAAGTCCTTCTTGTCGGATACCAAACTGTACCTTAATGTAAATTCCATCGTCTACTACTTCTTCTATTTGATTAAGATTCAACTCTACTTCAAACTCATGAACAGCATCCCTATTTCTCTTGAAATCTTGATAGGATTTCCATACCACCTCTTCTGTCGGCAACTCTTGTTCTTTAATTAGCTTTTCTTCATTGTAAAGTTCAACTAAATTTTTATTATCTAAGACAACAGTTTCATTTTTGTTATTAAAATAGTCTTGAAAATAACTAACACTATACCGATTCGTTTTTACCAATTCCTGCTCTGAAATCTTAATCTCATCAAATTCAAATTGAACATGTTTTTCTTTCGGAATTATTTTTAATCCAAAAAATTCTGCTCGTTGAATCAATTCATTCATATTCTTCATTTTCGGAAGTAAAAATTCTAAGATGTTTATGATTTCCCTTTGAACAAACTTTTTCTTAAAATAAGTTTCATTATAAGGTTGTTTTCTACTCAATTTACTATCACGTACGACTTGTTTCATATTTGAATCAGTCATAAAAAAAGTAACATGCTTGTGTCTAAAATCAATTTTTAAATGTAAAGCTTTTGCTTTTTTCCTGAAATCTTCAAAATTTTTCGAGTTCTCGATTAGAAAATATACCCGTTGTTTTATTTCATATCTGTAATTTGTTTTGCGATAAACTTCATACTGACGATGCGAATAACGATTTTCTATAATTTTTGCCCCTGCAATTTTTGAAAGACGATCAGAAACCATTCGTAGATTACGTTCTGACTTATAATCCCATAGAAACTTTTTATCAGAATTCTGATCAATTGAATTTAGGATGATGTGATTGTGGATATGATCTTTATCCATATGAGTTGCTACGATAAAACGAAATCTACCTCCTGTCAACTCTTTAACTGTCTCATAACCAATCTGATTGATTTGTTCGGGAGTAAGATGGTCATCTGGAGAAAAGGATTGAATGATGTGATGAGAATGAATTTTTCGTTGATTTACTTCTTGCCTATCATGACGAAATTCGTAAAGACTATCATTACTTAAAAAATTATCATTGTACATCTTCACTAGTTCTTCATAACTAGGAAAATCTAAATAATTTCTCATTCCAAAATCTGAAACTAGTGTTAGGTTTTTTGTTTTACTTGGATTCAAAATATATTTGATTAGTTTACTACGATAATTTTTTCCATGAATCGCAAAGTGTTTAGTGATGACCATAAAATTTCCTCAATTTTTCAGATTGAATAAGAAAATCTTTCTCCACTTCTACTATTAACTCTTCTATACCTTTTCTCAACTCATTTAATTCAACTTCCGTTATTAAATTAGAATAATTTATGCTCCTAGCTATTTGATTAATATTATTTCCTATTCGTTTTAATTCAAAAATCAAATCTTGATAACTATTTGTATCAATGGTGATAAAATTCATACCAGGATCTAGTAGAGTTCGTCTAGCATATTCTGAGAATGATAAGCAGTTACTTTTTGAGATATTTTCATTCAATTTGACTAATTCTAGGTCAGATAAAAAGACTTTTTTTAAATTTGTTCTATATCGGTGCTCCACTCTACTACCTCATGTATTTGTTACGAAAATTTTCACTAAGAGGACTTGTATTTTCTACCTCTTTAATTAATTCCTGAATACAAGTTAACAAAATAGAAACATGTTCGTGAGTAACCTGATGATTTGTTTTAGCAATTATGAATACTTCATGAACATCACGGCTAATTTGTTCCAACTTTTGTTTTTTCCAAAGGTTGAACCATTTTTCCATCTGTTTTTGTCCATCAGATAATAGTAAGCTTTTACGGAGAAAATCAGAAAAATTATCCTCTCCTTTCTCTCTCATTAAATCTAGTATTTGTTTTTCTTCCGTTTCTGTTAAGCGAAATTGTTTCCGAATACTACGTATATCTCTTTTCATATGACTTTTCCTCCTTCATTGATACCTGTACTGACAATGTAAGCTTACAGACACTGTCAGTACGTTTTTCAAAATAGATTCAACATTTTTGTAAGGCTTTGCGAGCTCAGATATTGTGTCCACAATATCCCAAAAATCATATCGCCAGCCGACCAAAACCCTCCAATTTTGACAGCCAACGATAAGATAACTTGGTGGCTCCGCCCCCAAACCCCCAAGATAAATCTAAATTAAAAAAAGTATAACAAATACTTTTTGATAAAATTATCACAGAAAAAAGAGCCCTGTCGGACTCTTACAAATTAAAACAATGTTTCTGATATTCATACTGCCTAATCCCACTACTATCTTTGTTCATCTTGATAGAAAAAACAAAGTAATGATCACGATTGTCTAAAGATTTACTTTTGTTAAGTTTAAAATAATGTTTTTGAGACATAGCCATTGTGCGTAAAATATCATCAGTGATAAATGTTAATGGTATATCTAAAGCTGAATACTTGTAAAAATCTGACTCAAATCGTAAATAAGAATCTGAAAAATAATCCAGCTGCAATTTATCATCATATAATTCTTTACGATTCATATAAATCCACCCCTTCTATTTGGATATCGAGTATATCTTCCCATCTTAATCGAAGAAAACCAGTATCTGATTTAATAGATATAAACTCTTTTCCAATCTCTTTAACAATACCCGATACTACTTTTCTTCTATTTGAGTGCTTAAAAATAAACGTTGCAGGGAATGTATTCGTATAAAGTTGACGAACAAGTAAAACCTTCTCTTCCATTGATAAAGTAATTGAGACATCTTCTTTATTTTTTTCTTCCCAAAGAGAACTTGAATGTTCTGACAAAAAGAATCCCATCCACTTAGCCATCCCACGATCTTGATACTCTCTTGCAAATAAAAACGGCAAATAAGAACGATTCATCATTTTAGTCCATCTAATCCTCCAGCTGAATGACCACCAATGAGTTTACTTCTTGCAATTGTTCTAGAAGCCTGATCCAGGGCATTTCCTTTCAATAGTGAAGTAAAACCAAATTCTGTTCGAATAGCATCGATTGCGGACTGGAGCCTTTCTTCTTTTTCTATTTTTTCAATATCATCAAATAATGAAATCAATCCAAAGGATTCATCTACTAAACCAGAATAGTTAACCGCAACATTCCTAATAGCTCCTGAAGTATATTTAGTGTGAAATAACTTTAAAACGTAGTTTGTCAGTAGTGCTGTTTGATTGGTCGGTTCAATCTTCATTTGAGTATGAATAGATCGTTTCTGTTCCACTTTAGAATATCCTAAGTGTATAGAAACCACAGTCGCTTTTTTACCAGCTCTTCTCAATCTAACTGCAACTTGTTCTGCCATCTCACGAAGTATGATTTCAATATCTCTTTGTTTGACATAATCTCTAGGTAAAACTTGCGAGTTCCCTATCCCTTTTGACTTCGGCTTATAAGGTTTATGAACATTGCTTTCGTCAATCCCATTGGCATGAAACCATAACTCTAGTCCCATAATCCCAAGCTCTTTTTTAATCAAGTCAGGATTAGCCTGTGCCAATTCTTTAATCGAAAAGATGCCTAAACCATGTAATCTCTTCTCCATCCGATTTCCAATTCCCCAGAAATCTGTCATTTTAGGAATAGTCCATACTTTCTTTTCGACATCCTCATAGGACCAATTGGCTCTCATTGTCGGAGTTTTTTTAGCTTCATTATCTAGTGCCAACTTAGCTAATAAGGGATTGGCATTAGACATGCCTACAGTTGAATAGATTCCAGTTTTTCTCCAAATCTTTTTTTGAATAGCAGCAGAAATAATATCTAATTTATCTTTCCTACTAATACTTTTATCTGGTACAAAATAATTTAATGAACTTGTTAAATCAATAAATCCTTCATCAATTGAGTAGGGATAGATATCATCTGATGCCGCAAAATCTTGAAAGATTTTTTGAATATCCATATTGACAGCAATATAAGTATCCATTCTCGGAGGAACAATCACAGTTGATTTTGCCCATTCCTCTATATAACGAACATAATCTATCGTTGTCGGTAAACCTTGCTTTCTAGCATTATAATAAGAGAATTTGCGAGTCTTTACATCAAAAGGTAAATCATAGGAACGTCCAACGTTCGACTTTCCAAAGACCTTTTTAAACATAGGAGAGGAAGCAAGAATTAAACCAGCAGAATTATCTGCACGACTCATAACACAAAGCGAAGTCTTAAGTGGGTGTAATCCTCTATCTACACATTCTACACTTGCGTAAAAAGATTTCATATCAATAAAGGCAATGTCACTTTGAGGTTCGAGACTATAATCAAACCAAGTCATACTCAGTCCTCTAAAGGCATAAAGTTCCCAACTATTTTCCCTATAATGCGAGGATTCTCATCATAAGGCGCAAACTTATCTGAATAGTTCCGATTGAGTGAAACTAAACGAAGCCCATTTTCTTCACGATACACTTTCTTAATGTAGGTTTGACCATCCCAATCTATGGCATAGATAGCCCCGTCATAATCAAATCCCGTTTGCTTAATAAGGGCTACAGAACCATTTTCATATGTCGGTTCCATTGAATTTCCAAACACCCATGATGCAAAGTCATAATCAAATTGATGATTAAAATAAACTGTATCGTAATTACCATCATCAAAATAAGCTGTTCCTGTACCAGCTGATAATTTTTCGTAAACTTTATAAGCAAAACGCTCAGGAATTTCTACAACCTTCGCATTCTGTTTGTTCAACAATTCTGTAGCATAATGAAGTGTTGTTTTTTGATTCTTTTTAGTTAGCTTGAGATAGGTTTCTACTATTTCAAACTCTGATTCAAAATATCGAGGGTCTACATTAACAATCTCACTCAATTTGCTTAGATTATTTTGATTCGGTTTTGTTTTACCTGATTCCCAATTAAAGTACGAAGCTCTACTAATTCCTAAACTAGAAGCAAGTTGAGATTGAGATAAGCCTTGACTCTCTCTTTTTTCTTTTAATTTAGTAGGTGAAAACATCTTTTCTCCTTTGTAAGTTTATTAACTAACAAAAGAATACCATAGCTTCTTGAAAAAATCAAGAGTTTAATAACACCCAGGATTTAAAATAATCATAAACTACAAGAAATCATCACTGAAGAATGCTAAAACTTTTGAAAAAATTTGAAGAAGAAAATAGAGAATATAAACAAGGATCGTCATTTTATAATTGACGATCCAATAGACTTTATTTTAAAATTCTAACTTTAACAACCATTTCGATTAGTTAAAACTTTCAATCTTTCTTCTCCAGATTTAAGCATCTCTTTCTCTACCTGACTCCACTCCCCAAACAGTAACTCTTGAAGAATATCTGCTGCTGAAATTTTATCTTCTCTTGAATCATGTACACAACTTCTATCTCGTTGATAAATTTGAATTCTTTCAAAGATAGCTAGTTCTTCCAACTGTCGGGTATTATCAACTAGATGATTTACAATGAAATCATGATGTTCTTTTGGAGTTGCGCGTGCTTGATTTGGATTGATGGCGTACAGTTCTTCATAACGGATAAGAGTACTTATATAGGACAGCTCAGGCTTTGTTGCAATTAAGGCTAATTGTACTTCATATCCCTTATTTTTCAAGAGTTGTGCTGTTTTCTTTGGAACATCAACTGTTCGTAAAGTTCCCTCTATCAAAAGATTGTATCCCAAACTACTCAATTCTGTTACTAAAGACTCTACCATTTTCCCTGCAAAATCTTTGGTGTATTCAACACTATCTTTGCCATATTCTTGCTGCAGTTCTAAATAGTGTGGATGCTGAGAACGAAAACTATCGCCATCTATGATAACAATATTTCCTTGAAATTCTTTCTGTTTAATACGATGAATTGTAGTCTTACCAGCACCACTTTGCCCTCCAAGCAAAATCGCTATAGGTTGCTTACTGGACTTTTTTCCTCTTGTCAGAGAACGAAGATTCCGTGCTAGAGCATGTTTGAATTCACTATCAGTATAATCTTGGATTTCCATTAGGCTACCATCCGTTTTTCAGATATCTCTAACATACGTTCAATTCCATCCAAATAGCCGCTATATCTCTCTATTTCATCAAAAGTTTCAACTAGATAGATATTCGTATGAATCAAATCAGAAAGATCATCACTCATTAAAATCCAAGGATTAGATTCATCATCAATGCTAATTCCCTGACTATCTTGATAGCGATAGAGTCGAGATAATAGATTAGCACCTCTTTCTTTCACAATTTCAATCTTTAAAGTCAGTTCATAATCTTCAACAGGATTGAACATTTTATCTTCTCCTACAATATCGACATAAGATACATTAAACTTCTGACAAATGATGTCTATTAATTCGGTAGAGACTGAACTCGTTCCATTTTCATAACGACTCAGACTATTTCGTGAAATACCTACAATCCGTGCAAATTCGGGTTGTGTTAAGTCATGTGTTTTACGTAAGGATTTTATGTTCTTTCCAATCATGGCAAACTCCTTTATTTTTCTAAATCCATTATAGCATAAAAAAGCATAACGCACCAAAATTGGTGCGTTATTGACTGTTTTTCCTAAACCTCTCTAAATTCTTCTCCAATTGTTCCTTATGAAGTTGATTCTTAGCTTCCTTTAATGTGTCGTCCAAAGTTTCTTCTCTGTAAGTTGATTCTGTTTTTAGTTGTTCTGATCCTTGATCTGGAGTGAAAATGATATCTAGCAGTCGGTCTATTTTTTCAAGATCTTGGGAAGACATATCAGATAGTCTATGAATCAGCTTTTTAAATATATCACTATTGTCGTGATTTTTCTTAAAAAATGTTGTAAACATCTATAACCTCTCAAAAAAAGCAGCCTATCAGGACTGCTTAGTGTAATTCGGAAATCGCATCATAAATGGACTGCAATTTCTTATTGTCTTTATTCTTTGTGTCAATCAAAGTATGTAACTCTTCAATTTTCTTTGACTACTTTGAATATCGCTATTATTATCCGCAATCAGTCTTTTAAGATGTTGCTGATAACTTGTAGTGATATCTGTCTCTTTTCCTGTTCTAACCTCTGTAACTTTGGGTTTAGAACTAGAATTTGATTCCGTCACAGGTGCTTGTTTGCGCTTTTGAAAAGCTGCTTCATAATTTACATCATTACCTCCTTGATGATTTCCAAATAAGGCCGCAATTTTATCTGGATCTTCTTGATTTTCTGATTTACTTTCTAATGGTTGATTAAAATTCCAATCTTTTGTCATTCACTCATTTCATCCTTTCTAAATTCAGAATCATCGAATTGTCTTTCTCTACCGAAGGCATGGTCAAGAGCTTCTTCAAAACTCATGTGACTAATGCTTTGACGCCTTTTGAACGTCTCAAACATCGCTGTCTCCAGTTGCTCTTTGTAAGCAGCGAGTTTTTCTGTCTCTCTTGCTACCTTGCTTTCTTGCCTAGTGACCTTTTCTTCTAAGCGTTCGATTATGGTCATATACGATCCTCCTTCATACTAATATTAGCTAAAACATCTTGATTTTGTTATCACAATTCTAAACATTGAGAAGTTTGTCTTACTGGTGGATTTCCAAATGTCTCTTTTACAGTCTCAAGCATAAATTGTAAATCTGATTTCTTTTCTCTAAGGACATCATTCCAGTCTACTTTTTCTTTCCCAGATTCATTATCAGGGAAATCCAGGAAAACAGGAAATCCTGATTGAGATAACTTATCAGAAAAATCTTTACCTGCATCATCACAATCTACCGCAAGTGTCAATAAATCAGGATGATTATAAAAATAGCTGGTGGTATCACGAATTGTATTAATCAAAGGCAATAACTTTGAAGGTATTACTGTATCTAAAAATTCCAACTTCTGATTTTCTTCAGCTATCAGTCGTAAAGTTTGATAAGCGACAACAGACCTTTTTAATCCTTCCATAGATACCAAACGAACATCAGATAGATTTTGTTGATGAAGTTCGTAATAGCTCATCAAGTCGATGAACGATTCACAAAAGACCAGTCTATTTGGTTTACCAATGTCAAAGGATATTCCAACATGTCCATGGCTTCCTTTTAGAATCGTTTTCAACCTCTCTCTTGGAAGAGAATGATTCTTATAAATCCCTTGTAAGCTTGCTGCCTGCAGTTTGTGACGATGATCAAAACTTTTTAAAACAATAACAGGTTCAACAGTTTCATTTGTTTTCCAACTAGCTTGTGCTATCAAACCTTGTTGAATCATCTTTTGTACGATTTCTTCTGAAATTCCTCTACATTCTGTTAAGTAATATCTGGCCAGACTACAGTTAGAATCTTCTATTCTCTTTAAAGGATAATAAAATGGTCTCTCTCTTTTTTCTTGAACAGCTTCTTTTTGAAAAGGTTCTTCAGAAAGAAAAGCTAGAGCTTCTTTAAAGGAAATTCCCTTAACAAGTCGAACAAAATCAATGACATCACCTTGAATATCTCTTGAAAACCATTTAAAAGTATTGGTAGTTGAAAAAATCCGAAATGAATCGTGTTCAGGATGTTCATAGACACTGCTAGAAACTTGTTTAAAGGAGATACCTAAACGATTGGCTACATCAAGAATTGAAATTTGCTTACATTCTTCTATTTCCATGCAATATCATCATTTTGTCGTAGTATTTGGCAGTGATGGAACAGATGAGGATTCTTCTAAGGTTTTGGGAGTTGCCTTATCTAAATCATCTAATCCAGATTTCCAAACCTGCACTTGATTGACCAATAACTTACCAGGTAGTTTAGAATAGGACAATTTAACAGTTCTTGTTTCTGTCTGATTGGTCTTTGATTGGTTGGCATTCTTTAAATCGGATACATAGGTTACATTATAATAGACCATAGCAATGGCTTGATTCGTAGTCTGATTGACAAAGATATCAGCTTTTTCAAAATGATAATCCAAAATATAGTCCTTATACACTTGGTTCATGGCATCGTTTTGACTTGTCAATTCTTGAGAATAAGCCGATTCAGTCATATAAGGTTGAATACGTGTATTATTTTCTCCGAGCTTTTCTTTCGTATAGTACTGTGTCAAAAATTCTTTTACAGTATCCGATGACAAAATGCTGGCTTTATCTTCTGCTTGTTTATTCTCTGCAAGTTTAGCTGCAGCCAATTCAATCTCTTTACGACTTTGTTTAGCAGTCGAGTGTTGACCAGCAGTATATCCCATCATGAGAATAAAGCTAGTTGCGGCTACTGCTCCAACACTAATTAAGGCTTTAGTTTTGACTTTATTTAACATCTTAGACCTTCTTTCTATAAAAACTAGGTCAAGAATAACAAAAAGAACTTGTAAGTTTTATCACATCACAACGAAAGGTAATTCCTACATTTCAGGCGCAAAATCGTACAGTTCAGAGAAAAATATCAAAATTAGCTGTCTTCAGTTTATAATATAAATATGAACAAATTAAAAGAAGAAAATTTGAGAAGAGCTCTTTCTCATATTGAACGACATAAACAAGCTATAAATACAAGTAATAATAGTGAGGATAATTATTTTCATAAATTATTACTCCAATTTAGCTATGAAGTATATGAAAGAATCAAGGCTAATAAAAAACCTTATCCGAATTTAGATTCAGATAAAGTCTTTTGATTATCTAAAAAGTTCATATTTTTTCCTTATTTATGGAGTTAATGAAGCGCCAACTGAATCCTAGAACCAACATCAGATTGATGAAAAGGTACACAGCCGTAAAACTAGTTAAACCATGTTGCCTGATATCATCAAAGTATAAAGTCGGTTCAGTAAAGAACAAATAAATTCCATAGACCTCCACGAAAATAAGAAAACTGATAAAACCAATAAGGAAAAGTCCACTGGCAATAAGAAAGAGTCTCCATAAAAGAATGAGAATTCCTCCTACTGCTAAAAAAATTACTGGGATAAGGAGTAAATCATTCATGACTTTCTCCTTTCTAGTCAATCAATTGACGATAATGGGTGGCAAGAGAGGAATCAAACTCTTCTAATTTTTGAACTAAGTCCAAATACTCCTCTTTTTCATGTTCTTCAAAGTCCACACCTCGATGATTCTGAAGAGCGATTTCCAATTGACTAGTAAGTTCTCGCTTAGAAAAACTATAATCCCCTGTCACTTCCTCATAATGTTCCTTTAGTTCCTTGTAGACATGGTATTCTTCAGGTGTTTGAAATCCCTGTACCAAAGCCTCTTCTAATTGATAATAGGTATCTTCCATCATAATCGTTACCTCGTTTCTTTCTATCTTTATTCTACCGCGCTTTTCTTTTCTTGTCCGCTATTTGTATCTATTTTTTAATCCAATTCAAAAGAAAGTTGTTCCTGCTTTTCGTTTCCTTTTTCATGGAATTGTCTTAAGGCTTGATCTATAATATCTAAATCCGTTTCTGTTTCAATCAATGGCGCGAGTACATCGTATTCGGCCTTTTTTGTTTGATAATCCTCTTCCTTTGGAAAATTTTTCTCAATTTCTACTTTAGCAGTAGTCCATTTATCCTTTAATTCGTCCAATAAGTTCTGAGTTTTCACTTGGTCCTCTTTAATGTGATCAATCGTATGCTGAAGCCTTTGAATTGTCCCCAAAGGAGAATACAAATCTAAACTGACAGAATATTGATTTTCTCCTACAATCTTAACAGAGAAGGTTTCAGGAAGAGGTTGATTTGTTGGAAGACTAAGCATTTTTATGTCAAATCCTCGATAACTGGCTAGGGTACGGAATTCTTTGCTGTCAGCTTGATTATGACGGATAAGACGGTGTAGGGATTCCCCTGCTTCAGCTCGTTGATCAAAAGCTTGCTTACCTACCGTCATAGAAAATGCCTGGTCTTTCGACATTTCAGACTGTTGAATGTCGCCTTCATACTTGCTTAATCGTTTCTCAAGAATGGGCATATTTTCTTCACAGTAAGAGATTGTATGACGATAGTGATCCTTGCTGCGTTGAAAGGCGCGTCTTTGATTGTCTAATAGAGTTAGATCATTCTCTAGTTCCATCTTATATTTGAGATAAGGATTACCTGTTGCTAGTGCCTTAAAATCAGAAGCTGTCATGGTCTGCTCATCAATGTCTTCTGCAGCACGAATCGGCTCCTTAGAAGTCATAATCTGCTTAATATAACGAAGTTTGTTCTCCTGAGTTGCCCATAGATAATTATCAAATGAACCTTTGGTAATGTAGTGGTAAATATCCACTTCCTTGTTTTCATTTCCCTGTCGGATAATCCGTCCATTGCGTTGCTGAATGTCACTTGGTCTCCACGGTACATCCAGATGATGAACTGCTTTCATCTTGCTCTGAACATTTAAACCTGTTCCTCCTTTTTCAGTTGACGCAAGGAGAATCCGCACCTCTCCTGCATTGACCTTTCGAGACAAACTATTCTTTTTTTCATCACTATTGGCATCATGTACAAAGGCAATTTCCTTACTAGGGATTCCTCTATCAACTAATAAAGCCTTTATTTCAGAATAAACATCAAAGCCATTATCTTTTTTCTTAGGTGTGCCAATATCTGAAAAAATCATCTGAGTAGCCTTATTTTCCATTCCCTCACGATAAATTCTTTCAACATTATCCACTACCTGAAGCAGTTTATGATTGTCTGCTAGACTATAGCTAGAGTCCAATAAACGCATATCAATAGCTAGTTTCCGTGCCTCACCTGTTATCTTTAACATGTTATCCTGACTCGGATCAACTGTTCCACATTTGACCATATCTGACCTCATAACTAATTCTTCTAAATAGAGTTTCTGGTTTTCAGTTAACTCACTCTCAATAGGGATAATATGAGCTTCTGGAACAGGTAAATCCAACATATCTTGTGTTTGAATGTCGGCTGTCTCTTTATAGATTTTCATCAACTCAGGTAGATTGACAAACTTTTTAAATCGTTTCTTAGGTTGGTACTTATCCCCTGTAGGAGCTAATTCCATAGAGTTTTGAATTTCTCCAAAAGCACCTACCCAAGAGTCAAAATAATCAACTTGATAGCGTTTTAAGATATCTGGTTGAATATAGTTCATCATAGTATATAACTCACTAATAGAATTGGAAACAGGAGTTCCTGTCGCAAAGACAATATTTTTAAAATCATGTTCTTCCTGAATCTGTCGAACCTTCATTTCCATATCCACATTCTTCTTAGAAGTTGTATTGGTAATCCCTGCTACATTCCCCAGTCCAGTAATGGGACGTATATTTTTAAAGTGATGTGCTTCATCCACAAAGAGAAAATCAATTCCTAAGTTCTCAAAATCAATAAAACTATCACGATTAAAGCGTTGGAGTTCTTCCAATTGTTTCTCTAGACCACTTATTGATTGTTCTGCTTCTTTAACGGTATACTTATTTTCAGAATGTGTTTTAATCTCTCGTAGTTCATTGAGTTTATCCTCGATATAATTCATCTGTCTTTCTTTACTGACAGGGATTTTTTCAAATTGAGAATCCCCAATGACAATGGCATCGTAATCTCCTGTAATAATACGTGACACAAATTGTTTTCTTCTCGCCTTCACAAAATCTTTCTTAGTGGTCACAAAGACTTTTTTAGTAGGGAAAAATTTCATGATTTCTTGGCCAAATTGAGCAGACAAACTAGAGGGCACCACATACAAGGGCTTATGAACCATCCCCAACTCCTTTAATTTAAACCCAGCACCAAGCATTGTCAAGGTCTTTCCTGAACCTACCTCATGAGCTAATAAGGCTCTTTTTTCTTCTACGATTCTTTGAATGGCATTCTCTTGGTGAGGACGAAGACTAATGTTTTGAGCCAAGCCATCAATAACTAAATGGCTACCGTCATACTCTCGACTAACCGTTCGATTATAAAGACGATTATAGCTTTCCTCAATGACTTGTTGGACTTCTGGATACCGTGAGACAAATTCTTGAAAGAGCTCTTGTAAATGCTGCTCTTTTGCTCTTAGAACAGAGGTTTTTTCCAAATCTGTGATGGTCTTTTTCTTTTCTCCTTCCGTAACAGTCATAGTAATCGTCGGTTGGTTTGAATTTAGTAAATTCTCAAAAATCTTTCTTCCTGTATCATAACGTGACCCACTGACTCCAAGACTACTATCTTTGGCACTTGGATAGCGATAAGCAAATGATGTCCTTAAATGAACCTGGCCCTCGACAGGATTCACTTCAATGACTTGTTCAACATCAGGCGAAGACAATTCAAATTCACGATTGGTAAAACATTCAAAGGCAAATTTACCATAAACGGATTGAGGAATCCAACGTGACCCTATTTTAAACTCAATATCTGCCAGATGAATCCTTGGAGGACGAACAGATTCTAATAAATCTAAAGCATGGGACCAGTCACATTCTTGGTTGTTTTCCTCCACTAATAGTTGAACTACTTCTATCTTGTTGAGAATATCTCCTGACAAAAACTGGTTCTTAGAAAGATATTTTCTTTCCCCTCTTAAATAGCTTTCTGGATCCATTAAAACCTGGTCACCTAACTCATCTAAAATAGCAGCTTGGCTATGTTCAGGGTAAATTGATACCATATAGTCTAAATCAACCCCTCTACCATCCGATAAACTAGAGTTTAAGGCATCTAGAGCCGTTGAAACTCTTGCAATCACTCTCTCTGGCCTAACCAATGCTTTCTCAAAGGCTAAAGATTTTTTATATTTTACTTTCTGATCTTTAGAATCAATGTATTCATCTTCTAAACTTGCTAGTAAAGAATACTTATCGTCACTATCAAATAAGTTCCGATTAACGGAGGCATTCAAGTATCCAAATTGACTTACAAAGCGGTCATAGTCACGATTGAGTTTACTAAGTAATACCTGAAAATCTGTCCGACTATAATCTTGATGACGTTGAATTTCAATTAAGGATTGATAGGTCTCTCTCAAATCAACCATGCCCTTAATGCGACCAATATCCTTATCCGATAAGGGACTTTCATAAAAGACAGTTTTTTTGAACAGTCCCTTATATTTCCCTCTTTTACTCGCTTCTTCTGACTTGTAAACATCTAGTGCTTCCTCATCTGTCAAATGAAGTTGTACGAATCGATCTATTTTATGTTCAGACAAAGAACTGTCCCAAGCTTTAAAATCTCCCTTCTCGTCTACATAATAACTAATTTCGTCTACTTTTGAACTTTTCCGAATGCCATGCGTATCTCGGTAATAAATTTGATTTCCCTCATATCCAAAAGAATAGAGCGCTAAGTCCTCACGTATACGACTTGGGATAGAATTATCCACTTCTTCTTGGATAAAAACAGGTGCTTTCAAAGAATTGTCAATTTGTTTAGGTGCTTCCACATTCTCTAAAGCTTCCATTATGTCAGTAGCTAATGTTTCTGATACCCCCTTAACATTGAGAGTTCCTCCATTAAAATTACGTACCTCATATTCACCCAAAACTTGTGTATTGTATTTCCCATCAAAATAAGGATTGATCCAGACACGCTTATCCTCCTCAAAGGGAATAGAGCCACTAAAGACAAGCTCCTCTTCATTAAGATTCTTTGCTTGGTCCTTTTGAAAGAAGAGGAGATCTGTAGTCACTCGGGTACCTGCAATCTTTTTAAAAGCCGTATCCGGCAAACGAACTCCCCCTAAAAAATGAGTGTTGGATTTAATCTCTTGTAAGACATTATCTGTCCGCTTATCCATTGTCCCGATAGATGAGATAATCGACACTTGTCCTCCATCTCTTACTAAATCAAGTGAATGTTTGACAAAGTAATCATGAATCATATAAGGTTTATCATAGTTTTTATCTGCAATCCGAAAATTTCCAAACGGAACATTCGTTAAGACTAAATCAAAACTATTATTTTGATAGGGAACTTCTTCAAACCCTCTCACTTCAATATGGGTATTGGGGTGGAGTTGTTTTGCGATTGCGCCTGTCACGCTGTCTAATTCAACTCCATAGAGTTCTGACCTCTCTCGTATACTTCTAGGCATAGCCGCAAAGAAGTTCCCAGTCCCCATAGAAGGATCTAGTATCCTTCCTCCCTCAAAACCATCATCCAGTAATTTTTGCCAAATCTGGCGAATAATCATTGGGTCTGTATAATAGGCTGTGAGAGAACTTTGTTTCATAGTGGAGTATTCTGATTTACTTACTAAACTCTTAAGAGTTAAACGTTCTGTTTCATACTTTGGATTGAGTTCATCGAAAAATTCATTGGCAAGACCACCCCAGCCGACATACTTGGCGAGTAGCTCTTGTTCTTCTGGATTCGCTTGTCGTCTCTCTTTTTCTAATCTTTTAACAAGTTCAATAGAGGCGATATTCGTTTCAATCTTTTCTCGATTTGTCTTAGGATAAAAGTCCTCTAAATCATCTGGAAAAACAAAATCTTGAACAGGGACATCCGTCTCTTCTATGCCTACAATAAGCGTTTCTGTTTCCTTATCCTTTTCATTTTCTTCTTCCAGATAGGAAAACAAATCTATTTCCTGACTTTCACTTGATGAATCAATCTCAATCTCTGAATCTTCTTTTTCAAGTTCTACGAGAGACAATACTTGTTCAATCTCTTCCAAACTGTTCAAGTATAAGATAGGATTTTCTTCAAATAACTGGTTGGAATCATTGAATAGCTCTAGGCGAACTAAGTTATTTAACTGTGCATTTTCAATCGAAACCAACTGAAATACTTGTCCTTTATAACTTACTTGTGAACCGATTGGATATTCCCTCAAAGCTTCTTCTACTATTTTATCGACATTAGAAAAAGAGTTCGTTTCTTCCGTTTCCTGTTCAACATCACTTGAAGGAGACAAAGATTCCTCTACTTGATTAGACTTTTTTCTTATAGCCTTTACTTCATCAAAATGAGTAATAATCTTCAGCTTTTGTGTCAGTGGGAGTTGTGTGTAGTTTTCTTCATGATGGACAAGATCCGTCACGGTATCTAAAGTAGCCATCAATTCTGAACCCAAATAAGCTAGAACATCTCCCTCTTTTTCTTCAAAATGAATCTCAATAACTTCTTTTTTAAGCTCTTTTGAGTCAACCATTAGAAGAAATTCCTCTATATCTCTACTAATACGGTCAGATAGATTATTCGCAACCCGATAGACATTGACTAAATTGACATCCTGATTTTGATGAAATACAAGCTCACTTAGTTGTTCTAGCTTTTCTTTTTCAGATTGGATGTAAAATCGAGTGGAAAGGTTATAGGTTGCGACTTCCAGAACTAAGTTTTTCTCAAAATTACTTAATTGAGATAATTTACTTAGACCTGCTTGTCCAAAATTTCTTGTGTAACTTTCTAAATCTTGGTCATTATTTTCAGAACTGGCCTCTAGAAAAGAAACAATATCTTGATGAAAAGAATAGACTTGAGGTATCTCTTCTATCTTGCCCTCTTCAGTCAAAAAACTCTCTACCAAGTCCTGCCATTTCTCATCAAAATGTTGCGCTTGATAACGAAGAAATAGGGCCATTTTCTCTCTATCTTTTGGAATTGTTCCACGAAACATAGCCAATAATTGCATTACTTCCATACTCGCTCCTTTCATCTATACGAAAATAGGAGAATCACATGATTCCCCTACAACTCTATCTCCATTTCAACCTCTTGAGGACTGGTTTCTAAATCACTAGACAAAAGAGAAACGGCATCTGTTCTCATGTAGTAAGTATATAAGTCTTCTAGGTCTTGTTGGTTTTCAATCCCTGTTTCAATACTAATCAGAGCCTGTATAAATTCCTTGTAGTGACTCTCCATCATATCTGAAATCTTTTGTTTCATTTCCATAAATACTGATGACGGTTCCGTTAGACTTGTTTGGTCTATGTCTTGTAAATCCTTTTCTAAGGGATTGGTTCCTTCTTCTATTTCCAATAAATCTGAACGACCATCACCATCAGAATCTGCGCTAAGAGGATTGGTTCCTAGCGCCAATTCTTGAGCATCAGTTAATCCATCTTGATCCGAATCACGTTGATAAATGGCTTCCATATACTTCCTTCTTTCCTAGTTAATCTTTTTTCACTCCAATCCTACCAAATATTCCTTGAAAGAAGTATCACAACAAAAAAAGAGAACGAGCCAAAACTGCGTTCTCCTTAAAATGTAAAACATTACTATTAAAGTAAAAAAGACGACTTACAGAACCTGTAAGCCACCTAGTCAGTCGGTTTATTCTGGTGTCTGCCACCGCTTGGCCCTTACGTCCAAGATTGCTATCGGATTTCGTTCTGGTGTCCGCCACCGCTTGGCCCTTATGTCCAAGATTACTATCAGATTGACCATGAGCCGACTACTCATCTACACTATTTATTCTACCTGAAAATTGTTAAAATTTCAAGTATCAACTTCTTTATTTCACCGTATAGGCAAAACTGATGGCACTATCTGCTTGAGAGATTTTTCTAAAGGTATAGTTAGGGTTGCCACCATAGTTTGTTTCAGACACGAGGAAAGAACCATCATCATAGATCTTCTCGACAAAAGCCACATGACCATACTCTGCTGGTGTACCATGTGTACCTCCCACAAAAGAAACAATAGCACCTGCTCTTGGTGTAGAACCCGTTTCCCCACCAAGACTTGAAGCTGTCGCAACCCAGTCCTGACCATTTCCCATGGTATTAATGATTGAAATCTTCTCTCCGTTTCTACCTTTTAGCTTTAATCCTAACTGGTTCATACGAGCCGCAACACCCCATGTACATTGTCCATAGGCATAGGCCATACCATCTCCACCACCAGGAACAGAATGATCATACAAGTCTCCACGAACCCCTTCAAGGGATTGCGGGTCACTTTTTGCCTGTCCTCCATTTGTTTGGCTAAAGCCTTTTTCAATTTGGTAATACCATTCCGTTGCTCTAGTTTGTCTTTCCAGTAGTTTGTCACCAGAATTTCCCTCCCAATAGGTGAGGAAGAGTTGGGCAAGATTGGCTGCACTGCCCGTATTTTTAAAGAAATCCTTTAACCAACTTTGATAGTAAGGACTATCCCCATGAAGCATAAAATCAAGTTGGAGCTCTAAATCATACCATTTCTTATTTTGGGTGCGTGCATAATTCAATAAAGCTGTATGACGTGTTGAACCATCTGCAGTATCTGTCCATTGACCTAACCCCAAACCTCTATGAAGAATATTAGGATAAGCACCACTATAAATGGCTGGACCTCCCATTGCTAACCATGCTTCATCATCCCATGAGGAATCGGTAGCTCCAACAGGAGGAGATAAGTAATCTCCTTCAGCTCGTTTAGGATTGATAGAAGACTCTACCGACCAATTTCCTAAAATAGCCGCAATGGCTTGGGGACTTGCCCCTTGAGATTTCAAAAACTCATAAATATGTTTTGCTCGTTCAAACTCATCCCCACCAAACTGACCAATGGCTGGTAAGATAGTAGTCTGAAGTTGAATGACTTTTGGGAAATAAAATTGCGGATTGACATACACCAATTTTTCTTTCTTATTCTTATACTTTTGATAGGAGACTTTCAAACCTGTATCATCTGGTGTTTCACCGATAACATCACCCGTTAGAACTCTTGTCCCCTCAATCGCACGGCCATTATGAATGGAATATAAGGTTAAACGACTCTCATTCTCTCCTTTTCCGTTAGTGAGAATAATATTGTCGCCATCTAGAGATACAACTCCATCCATTGGTGCGACAATCGTTTGGTGAGCCTTCGCTTCTAGTAGAATGTACTCCTGAAGAGTAGGCTTTCCGTCTAAATCATAGTATCCATAACGATAAGTCATGGTTAGACTATCTTCGTTGCTTTTCCCCTCAAATGGATTGTCCAATTCCTGCATGGAAGCATAGACACCCTCTTCTTTTAGTTCCTTCATTTCTTCTTGATCGTCTTTCGATAGTTTATACTTAGGAGTTTCATAGAGGTCTTGCATGGATTTCAAATCATCCCCATCGTTTAAATCATGCCACAAAGTAGACAGATAATCCTTGTAAGATTCTGAACTAAATAAGTGAACTGGTTTGTGTAACTCATAGTCATGGAATTTAAAGTTCATATACCCCATCACATCATCAACTTTTGTGTAATAAGTAATTCCTTTGTCATTTGTGCGAGTATGTTCTGCATCTTCCCAAGTTAGGTGGGTATAAGCTTTTGTTAATTCAAATTCATCTTGTTGAATCAAACTAGCAGATGAAAATCCTAAAAAGAAGCTCATCATAAATAATAGAAGAAAGACTAATCCTCCAACTATCCAGGTTGCAGGATTTCCAGCCGCAAATGTAAAGAAGGAAAAGGCTGCTTTTAGTTTTTGATAGATATTTCGGACACTTGTAAGACCTTGTTTCTTTAATTTTCGAAACCGATTTTTAAAGGAACTTGGGTTATCTTTCGCTAGTTTCCATCCTTTTCCATCCTTAAAATGATGGTATCGCTCTTTTGTGTTGGTCAGTCTTTTCTTGGTAAAACGACCTGTTGCTTGTCCTGTTTTGACACTAGCTTTTCCAAGATTATAAGAAAGTCTACTGTAGCGTTTCCCTTTTCTAATGGTCTCTTGAAGTGTGCGATAGCCTTCTAAATCTTCATTTTCTGAAGCTAACTCTCCACCTTCACGTCCAAGGACATAAAGAAAAGTTTTGACTTTCCTACTGACTTTTTTGGACTTATAGGCTTGTTTAGTAAATTTTAGATTCTCTTTTGCGGCCTTGACTTCTTTCTTAGCTTTTAATTCTTCTAAACTCTTCCCTTGAAAGAAAAAATTAGATTTTGCTTTCGATTCCTGACCATAAAGAAATTTTTGATTGGTTTTTCTTTCTTTACGACTCTCTTTTCTTTCTTCTTTTGCTTCTACCTTGGCTTCTCTAAATTGCTTCTTGGCTATTTTCAATCGTTTCCTAGCATGAGGTAATCGTCTGTCTCTTAATTCTTTGCGATTCAAAAGAGATGGAGGACTATTTTGAAGGATGTGATTGTAATCTTCATTTGCTTGTTTTACTCTCTCCTTTGAAGCTTCTCTCATCTCCTCTAGCTTTTCTTTTATCTCTTTTTTCCATGCTTTTTCATCCAGTACAGAGGAATCTTTTTTCTGTTTCCTTACCTCCTTCTTTCCTTTTTTCAAGAATTTCTTCTCATCTTTTAGACTTCTTCTAAATGCCTTTCGGGCACGTATGATTTCTCTTTTATCCTTCATTTACCTTCCCCTTAATTAGAAGCCATTTTATCAGGATCTGTACTCATGATATCAAACAATTGTGTACCTTGAGGAATCTTATTTTTAAAGGGAACGACAACGGAACCTGCTTTTATTAGTCCTGCCCCTTTTTCTGGATTGACTAGATATTTTTCAAGTTCTTTTGACAAGCCTAAGAGTTGAACCAGTTCTTCTCTATCATTTTTTGCTTGCTTGAGGAGAATCATAAATTCACTATTTGCAATAATCCGTCTACCATTTGGATCTAACAATAAGGTTTCGACGTTTTGAGTTATTCCAGTCGGACTGGCTCCATATTTTCTGACACGACTCCACAATTTAAAGAAGAAATCACTGGCATATTTATCTAGTAAGAGAAGCTGCATTTCATCAAAATAAATCCAGGTCTTCTTCCCTAATTTTTGGTTCCGAACGACACGATTCCATATCTGATCAAACACTACCATGAGAGCGATTTGTTTCAGCTCATCTCCTAACTTTTTAACATTATAGATTAAGAAATTAGATCCTGTCTGAATATTGGTCTTATGAGAAAAAATATCAAGAGAACCTTCGACATACAGTTCCATATCAAGTGCCAAATTCTGCGCTTCTTCTTCTGGTTGTTGACTCAAGACAAAAACCCATTCTTCCAAAGAAGGCTCTTTAAATGACTGATAGGTGAGTCTGGTGACTCGGTCGATAATCGATTTTTCTCTTCCATCCATTTTTCTATCCAATAACTTGCCGATAAAGGATAAAAGAAATTCTGATTTTACCTTTACAGGATCTTCATCCATATTTTCCTCAGACAAGTCAAGGACATTGAGATAGGTTTGGGAATCAGGCGCAATATCAATCATTTCTCCCCCAAAAGCTCGTCCAATGACACTGTATTCTGCTTCTGGATCCACGATGATAATTTCAGTATTTTCACCAGATTCCTTGATTTTGGTCGTGATAATTTCATGCTTGGTTGCCATTCCTTTCCCAGCTCCAGATGTCCCTAAAATCAGACCAGACGGTGTATTTAATAGGCTGCGATCAATGGTAATAATATTACTTGATATTTGATTGATACCGTAATATTTCCCACTACGGTCTTGTAGGTCTACTGAAGTCCAAGGAGAGTTCACTGCTACATTAGATGTTAATAAACTCCGTGATACTCCCTCTAAAAAATCACAACCAAATGGCAACAAACTATTAAAGGCTGCTTCTTGCATATATGGAAGTTTATCAATCATTAGGTCATTTGAGCCGGCCACTTGTTGAATAGTGTCTAGGGCTTGTTTGAGTTCTTCTTCATCCTGACCAAAAACACCAATCAAGAAGACTGTTTGAAACAGTTTATCTCCTGTCTCGGTCATGGTTTTTAAGAGTTCCTCAGCTTCATCGATATTGCTTTCTAATACATGACCTACTTTTTCCAAATAGATACCTGTACGAGCTAGTTTTTGTTGTTCCCCAATCTTTTGGGATTCCATCAAGGTCTTCTTTGTTCGTAGTTTCTTCATGGCATCCGCCTTAGTCGAACTTTGAGCATGAAGGCTCACAATCAATTCCAAATCTCCTTGCATGAGGTCTCGGATAAACTGATCCCCTAATTCCATGCCGTAGTCTCTCACATAGACAATCTGTAATAAGCGGTCATTGATTTGTAGGTAATTCTTGTTTTTAAAATCCAAGAGATTAGGTGCTATGAAGTGACGAGTTGTCTGACCCGATCTCGTTAAATCACGGTAAGAAAAAGGAAGATGGTGTTCTCCTCTAAGCATATCTGCCAACAAGTTGACACGGTCTTCTCCAGCCAAGGATTCAAATCGAGCATCAATTTCTGAGAAACCACTCTTGAAATATTCTCCAATTTGAGACAAGGAACGATAAGCTTGTTTGGGATTAGAATCCTTTCTACCAAAGCTAATCAGTTTCACAGCTGAAAAGTTATTTTCACCACTGTCTAAATTTTGATTCATCATTCGATTCAATTCTTTACGATAGGTATCATACCCATCTTCTTTTTCCTCATACAGAACACTCTGTCTAAACTTTTCTAAATTCAATCTTTTATTAAAGATGGTCAATTGGAAGTTGGTTTGGTCATCTAAAGAGTTAATCAAATCAGAATACTTCTCAATGATTGCGCCCTTATCTTCTAAACCAACAGTTTGGTAATTGACATCACCAAGTAAATAGCTTTGTGAGAAATAATCTTCTTTTACCTGCATCAGACCATTTTGATACAGGGCTTGATAGGAAAGAGTATTAGCCGTTGAGGGTAACACTTCCTCTTTTTTCTCTTTAATTTTTTCCTTTTTATTAGTCATTGAAGTTTTTTGTTTCTTTAATGTATTTGATTTTCTTTTCATGTTCAGGTCCTTTCTTTCCTGTAATTGTGCGTAGGGGAACCGTTAATTCAAAATGAAGACGGTATTTCAAATAATGTTCAAAATATAAATCATTGGGTTTATAGACTCCAAAAAGCATGAGGGGGATGGTAAAAGCAAACACAAAACCGTAAACAAACCAATCTCCAAATTGCCAGAAAAAGAGATTCAAGCCCAAAACAATAATTGTGACAATAAAGGCTGGTAAAACAAAGATGATTTGTCTTGTGGTGAAACCTAACCAAGCCCTGTGTTGGTATTTTGAGATGTCTTTAAAGACACGTGTATTCATGACTTTCCTTTCTAAAAAGGCTAAGAAGCAATCACTTCCTAGCCTTTATCTAATTACATACCTAAGATTGAGCGAGCCGTACGTTGAGAACCAACGAGGGCAATAATCAGTAAGATAGCTTGTATCAAACTACCAAACATAATCGCAAGAGATTGCAGGACTCCTGCACCATTTGAAACAGCTATTTTCCCAGCAGATTCAAACAAAGGAACAAGAGAAACAATCAGAAAAATAAGAACCCCTTGTACCGCATAGACCATAATATTTTTTAAATAGCCTATACCAATAGACTTCCATTCATCACTTAAAAATGTTGGAATCGTAAGAGGGGCAAATGGGATCATAAGGTAGAGTTGAATAAATCGAATAGATACCAAAAGATTAACCATGGCTGCACTTACTATCCGAACTAGCCAGATAAGGAGGGCGAAAAAGCCCACAATCATCCGGCCAATAAATCCTGACCCTTTTAATCCAGAAATGGTATCATACTTTGCCCCACCGTGAGCCACAATCGAGGCCACTTGTTCAATGGCGTGACTCGCAATCCCGATGATGGCTTCTACAATAACGGTAGTGTTGGTAATTACAACTGCGACCATAATATAACTAATCAACATCGGCGCTAATGCTTCAAAGGTCATCGCTCCTCCTGAGTTAGCAATTTTCTTTGCCATCTTCGAAAATTCTAAGATGAGAACAACTGATAAAATCGCAACTCCAAGAGGCTGCATGACACTTTTAGTAATACTAGACATATAAGTCCAAACAGTTGGATTGTAGCTAGATAGAGATTTAATCAGATCTACCGTAGATTGTAAATCTACATTAAATCCTTCAAATAAATTTTCAGCTGATATTTTTTCAGATGCAAGGTAAACAAAGGGTGAGACTAAACTAAGATTCATGTCATTGTTTATCCTCCTAAATTGAAATCTGGGTTACAAAGGCTCCAGCAGCCCCGACCATAACAC
>CAJPJN010000002.1:0-25625 GCA_905369855.1 Streptococcus oralis
ATACTATTCAGCTTCGTAGTCGAGGAATTGAAGCCCATAAGTTTAACAAGGTGATTCCTCGTTTGACGGTGGCTTACAACAATCGGGACCATCGTAAAATCCTTGTCATAGATGGTCAGATAGCTTATACAGGAGGGATTAACTTAGCCGATGAGTACATCAATCATGTAGAACGCTTTGGCTACTGGAAGGACAGTGGGATTCGCTTAGATGGCCCTGGTGTCAAGGCTCTAACCCGTCTCTTTTTGATGACTTGGTACATCAATCGTGGGGAAATCAGCGATTTTGACCAGTATCACTTGGAAAATCAGCCTTGTTCTGGCCAAGGGCTCTGCATTCCTTACGGTAGTGGACCCAAGCCCATCTTCCGTACCCAGGTAGGGAAAAAAGTCTATCAAAGTTTGATTAATCAGGCTACTGATTCAGTCTATATCACAACACCCTATTTGATTATTGACTATGACTTAACAGAGAGTATTAAAAATGCGGCCATGAGGGGTGTTGATGTCCGCATCGTGACTCCTTTCATTCCAGATAAGAAATTAATCCAACTCATCACAAGAGGGGCCTATCCGGATTTGTTGTCAGCAGGAGTAAGGATTTTTGAGTATAGTCCAGGCTTCATCCACAGTAAACAAATCTTAGTAGATAAGGATTTTGCTGCAGTTGGAACCATTAACTTAGATTACAGAAGTTTGCTTCACCACTATGAAAATGCAGTTTTGTTATATAAAACGGAATTAATCACAGAGATTCAAAAAGATTTTGAGGAGATTTTTTCAGTATCGCAAGAAATTTTTGCTCATACGATAAAAAATAGCTGGTACCAAAAATTGATTAAGGAAATTGCCCAGTTATTTGCCCCTATCTTATAAGAAATCTAGGACTTAGGATACAATCCAGTCCTATTTTTCTTGTCTTTTACGAATAAGAAGATGTAGGAGGAAAGATGCTAACTCAGAAAGAATTGAACTATATCACGATATTTAAACAGACACATTTACACCGATTTCGAGAAATTGAAACCTTTGTGAAACTATGCAAAAAATCACTCAAACAGCCATCGCAAGCTGACAATTCTAGGTCTTTTTGATATACTAAGACAGATAAATTGAATAGGAGAAACGACATGGCTGTATATGGCAGAATAGAAGAAGTATCCGAAACGATACAGAGGAATGAAATTGAAAATAGACTGGATAGGAACCTTGAATCTCAGGTAGAAAAAGAAGAACAGGTAGCTTTCCCGTTTTTCAGACTCATCATTGGAAGTACGATTGCAACGGTTTTTTCTGTGGTGCTACCTTTACTTTTAGATATGGTAAGTCCCTCTCAGGCGCAGGATTTGTATATAGGGTGGGCTTTACATCAGGGAGGACAGCTTTACAGTAGCTATTATGCAAGTCAAGGTCTTCTTTATTACTTACTACTTTATATTACCCAAGGAGGCATCCTTTTTGCCTTGGTAGAATGGCTAGCCCTCTTAGGAGGAGGTTATTTCCTCTTTTCTTCAACCGACTATCTGACGGGACAAAGGAATCAAGCTAAACAACTCCTAACGATATTTTATCTTTTGGTATCTGGTCTTGGTTTTGGAGGAGGCTATGCTACGATTTTAGCTTTGCCATTTCTGTTTGCAGGATTTTCTTTAGTAGCAGGCTATCTGGCAAATCCTAATCACGATAAAGGATTTTTACGTTTGGGGATTTTCTTGGCTCTATCATTTTTCATAGAACCCCTAACTAGTCTTCTATTTATTGTAGCGATAACTGTAGGTTTATTGGTCTTTAATATTGGACATGGACGCTTTATACATGGAATTTATCAATTTTTTGCGACAGCACTTGGTTTTTCTCTCCTATTTTATCCTTTAGGCTACTATGTCATCATTTCAGGAGGTTTTGGAGAGGCTTTAAGTAGATTTTTGTATTCATTTACTTCTATGATTACTTTTACTAATCCCCAGTTAGTAGAAAATACTTTATTCTATGGTCTATTAACCTTTGGATTAGGAGCTTTCATTCTTATTTTTCTCGGTTTGTTCCAATCTAAAGCATCTAGATTATATGTCATCTCAGTACCAGCTAGCTCTGTTTTCTTATTTGTACTAGCCTTGTTGCTTTTTTCTCAAGAACCTCTTCACGGTTCGCGTTTGATTCTAATCCTTCCATTTTTACTCCTTCTTTTGATGACCAGTATTCGTGGGGAACACTCGGGAAGAATAGCACGTCGTCGGAGACGAGAGGAAGTTCCAACTTTATGGAAAAAATTTATGAAGGGAAATCTCTACTTACCGATTCTAGTAGTGGTTTATCTAATTACAATTCCTCTTGTAGCTCGTTTTGTCTTGCATCCAGCTTCTTATAGTGAACAACATCAAGTAGTAGACAGAGTCAAACAAGAGACGAGTGAGGGAGACCAAATTTATATTTGGGATTCACATGTTCAGATGTATAAAGAAAGCCAGCGTTTGGCTGGATCCATGTTCCCATCACCTCTTCTTTACACGAATACAGAAGAAAACAAAACTACCTTGATCAATGACTTGAAAGAAAAACAACCAAAGATGATTCTTGTGAATGACAAGGTGGCAGTCTGGTCTGAAGTAGAGACACTCTTGAAAGAAAATTACCAACAAGTAAAGACCGATTACTCAGAGTTTAAAGTCTATAAAACCAAATAACAAAATCAATATCTTGTGTATTTTTAAAAATTTTAGGATTTTTAACACAAGATATTGATTTTTCTTTTTAGAGTGGTATAATACTTTTTAGAAAGAACATTTTAGAAAAGAGCATGCATATGATTGCACTAGAAGAAAAAATTACAATTTTGCCAACTCTCTTCGTCGAGAAACGAGATGGGAGACGTGTTGTATTTGATGTGGACAAGATTGACAAGGCTCTCCACAAGGCGGCAGACAAGGTTATGGATGTGACACCCTTAGTCGAAAAGCGCCTAAATGCTCTGACCGAGCGAATTGTCACAGAAATTCATAGTCGCTTTCCAAAGGGAGTTAAGATTTACGAAATCCAAAATATCGTAGAACATGAACTCCTTGAAGCCAAAGAATATGCGCTGGCTGAGGAGTATATCACTTATCGGACGCAAAGGGATTTTGAGCGCTCAAAAGCGACGGATATCAACTTTAGTATCCATAAGCTTCTCAACAAAGATCAAGCAGTTGTCAATGAAAATGCCAATAAAGACAGTGATGTCTTTAATACCCAGCGTGATTTGACAGCGGGCATCGTTGGAAAATCAATCGGACTGCAAATGCTTCCTAAGCACGTAGCCAATGCTCACCAAAAAGGGGATATCCACTATCACGATTTGGACTACAGTCCCTATACACCTATGACCAACTGCTGTTTGATTGATTTTAAAGGTATGTTGGAAAATGGTTTTAAGATTGGAAATGCAGAGGTAGAAAGTCCCAAGTCTATCCAGACTGCGACAGCTCAGATTTCCCAAATCATCGCCAACGTTGCTTCTAGCCAGTACGGTGGCTGTTCAGCTGACCGTATCGATGAAGTTTTGGCGCCTTATGCAGAGAAGAACTATCAAAAACATCTCAAAGATGCAGAAGAATGGGTCTTGCCTGAAAAACGGGAAGATTATGCCTGGAAGAAAACGCAAAAAGACATCTATGATGCTATGCAATCTCTTGAGTATGAAATCAATACTCTCTTTACTTCAAATGGACAAACGCCTTTTACTTCACTAGGTTTTGGTCTGGGAACCAATCGTTTTGAGCGGGAAATTCAAAAGGCTATTTTAAACATTCGCATTAAGGGCCTTGGTTCAGAACATCGTACGGCTATCTTTCCTAAACTCATCTTTACGCTAAAAAGAGGACTCAATTTAGAGGAAGGAACTCCCAACTACGACATCAAGCAGTTGGCTCTAGAGTGCGCAACCAAGCGGATGTACCCAGATGTTTTGTCCTATGATAAGATTGTTGACTTGACAGGTTCTTTCAAAGTTACTATGGGCTGCCGTTCGTTCCTCCAAGGATGGAAGGATGAGAATGGTGTCGAGGTTAATTCAGGTCGCATGAATCTGGGTGTTGTGACGGTTAACCTGCCTCGTATTGCTCTTGAGTCTGAGGGCGACATGAATAAGTTCTGGGAAATCTTCAACGAGCGTATGAATATCGCTGAAGATGCTCTGGTTTATCGTGTCGAACGCACTAAAGAGGCGACACCAGCCAATGCTCCTATCCTTTATCAATACGGTGCTTTTGGTCATCGTCTAGGTAAAGAAGAAAGTGTTGACCAGCTCTTTAAGAATCGTCGTGCAACCGTTTCACTAGGCTATATCGGTTTGTATGAAGTAGCGACGGTCTTCTTTGGTAATAGCTGGGAAAGCAATCCAGAAGCCAAGGAATTCACGTTGGATATTATTCGCGATATGAAACGCCGTGTAGAAGAGTGGTCAGATCAATATGGCTACCATTTCTCTATCTACTCAACACCATCTGAAAGTTTGACAGATCGTTTCTGTCGACTAGATACAGAAAAGTTCGGCTCTATTCCGGATATTACAGATAAAGAATACTACACCAACTCTTTCCACTACGATGTTCGTAAAAATCCAACACCGTTTGAAAAATTAGACTTTGAGAAAGTCTATCCAGAAGCAGGTGCGTCAGGTGGTTTCATCCATTATTGTGAGTATCCAGTCCTTCAGCAAAATCCAAAAGCCTTGGAAGCTGTTTGGGACTATGCCTATGACCGCGTGGGTTATCTTGGGACCAATACTCCCATTGACCGTTGCTACAAGTGTGACTTTGAAGGGGATTTTGAACCAACTGAGAGAGGATTTGCTTGTCCAAACTGTGGCAATAGCGATCCTAAAACAGTAGATGTGGTCAAACGAACTTGTGGCTATTTAGGCAATCCTCAAGCGAGACCTATGGTCAATGGGCGTCACAAGGAAATCGCTGCGCGTGTCAAACATATGAATGGCTCAACGATTAAAATAGCTGGCCATCAAGTAACAAATTAGAAAGAAATGAAATGGGAAAATATCAATTAGACGATAAGGGGCGCGCACAAGTGACCCGTTATCACGAGAAACACTCTAAAGGTGGAGCTGGTAAAAAAGAACGCTTGCTCAACCTCAGAGAACAATTTTTAAACAAGAATAAGAAAAAATAAAAGTGAGAGTCAGCTCTCGCTTTTCTCTTAGTGGGAGGTAAGGATGGAATTACGCAGACCAAGATTAGCAGATAAAGAAACAGTTTTAGAGATGATGGCAGAGTTTGAAAATAGCCAATCAGCCCATGATGGCGGATTTTGGGATACAGAGAACTTTGTGTATGAAGAGTGGTTGGAAACAAATATGCAAAAAGAGATGGGAATAAACTTGCCTGAAAATCGTGTTCCTTCTATTCAATTTGTATCATTTGATGATGTAGGTCGTGCTCTAGGATTTTTGAATCTGCGATTGAGACTGAATGAGGGGTTACTGAATTATGCTGGCCACATTGGCTACTCCATTCGTCCATCAGAAAGAGGCAAGGGTTATGCTAAGGAAACTCTCCGTCAGGGCTTGCAAGTTGCTAAGGAAAAGAACATCAAGAGAACTCTTGTGACCTGTAGCGTGAATAATCCTGCTAGCAGAGCAGTCATTTTAGTAAATGGTGGGCTCCTTGAGGATGTTCGTAATGGTGTGGAGCGTTATTGGATAGAGGTAGCGAATGAATAATCCAAAACCACAAGAATGGAAAAGCGAGGAACTCAGTCAAGGCCGTATCATTGACTACAAGGCCTTTAACTTTGTAGATGGAGAAGGTGTGCGGAACTCCCTCTATGTATCAGGCTGCATGTTTCACTGCGAGGGATGTTATAATGTTGCTACTTGGTCTTTCAATGCTGGCATTCCCTATACAGCAGAATTAGAAGAACAGATCATGGCAGATCTCGCTCAACCTTATGTTCAAGGCTTGACTTTGCTGGGAGGGGAGCCTTTTCTCAATACTGGGATTCTTTTGCCACTCGTTAAGCGCATTCGGAAGGAATTGCCAGATAAAGACATCTGGTCCTGGACGGGCTACACTTGGGAAGAAATGATGTTGGAAACTCCAGATAAACTGGAACTCTTGTCACTGATTGACATTCTTGTCGATGGAAGATATGACCGAACTAAGAGAAATCTCATGCTCCAGTTTCGAGGTTCGTCCAATCAACGAATCATCGATGTGCAAAAATCCCTCAAAAGTGGGCAAGTAGTGATTTGGGACAAACTCAATGATGGAAAAGAAAGCTATGAACAGGTGAAGAGAGAGTAACTTTCTTCCATAAAATACTTAAATAAATGACCCGCCAAAAAAGAAAACATTTTCATGTTAAAAATTTTAAAAAACAGCAACAAATCCCTTGCAATCGCAGGGGCTTTGTGTTATTCTATTATGGTGCTGTAAATTACAGCCTTAGCTTTGATGCAAGAGGTTGCGACACGCTCGGTTGCATTGCCACGCAACACCGCGTCGGTTTTCTTGTGGAGCTAGCCTATTATCTTAAATAGACGAAAAGGAGAAAAAGATGGCAAACAAAAAAATCCGTATCCGTTTGAAAGCTTACGAACACCGTACGCTTGACACAGCGGCTGCAAAAATCGTAGAATCAGCTACTCGTACAGGTGCACAAGTTGCGGGTCCAATCCCACTTCCAACTGAACGTAGCCTCTACACAATCATTCGTGCGACTCACAAATACAAAGACTCTCGCGAACAATTTGAAATGCGTACACACAAACGTTTGATCGATATCGTTAACCCAACTCAAAAAACAGTTGATGCGTTGATGAAATTGGATCTTCCAAGTGGTGTAAACGTAGAAATCAAACTTTAATCTAAAGCTTGATACCTTGAGCATAAAAAACGCTCGTTAAAAACTTTTTGAATAAAAAATATAGAAAAGGAACTATTTTCTCATGACAAAAGGAATCTTAGGGAAAAAAGTGGGAATGACTCAAATCTTCACTGAAGCTGGCGAATTGATCCCTGTAACAGTTATTGAAGCAACTCCAAACGTTGTTCTTCAAGTTAAAACTGTTGAAACAGACGGATACAACGCTATCCAAGTTGGTTTCGATGACAAACGCGAAGTATTGAGCAACAAACCTGCTAAAGGACATGTAGCGAAAGCTAACACGGCTCCTAAGCGCTTCATTCGTGAATTCAAAAACGTTGAAGGCTTGGAAGTTGGTGCTGAAATCACAGTTGAAACATTCGCAGCTGGAGACGTTGTTGACGTAACTGGTACTTCTAAAGGTAAAGGTTTCCAAGGTGTTATCAAACGCCACGGACAATCACGTGGACCAATGGCTCACGGTTCTCGTTACCACCGTCGTCCAGGTTCTATGGGACCTGTTGCACCTAACCGCGTATTCAAAGGTAAAAACCTTGCAGGACGTATGGGTGGTGACCGCGTAACAATTCAAAACCTTGAAGTTGTACAAGTTGTTCCAGAAAAGAACGTTATCCTTATCAAAGGTAACGTACCAGGTGCTAAGAAATCTCTTATCACTATCAAGTCAGCAGTTAAAGCTGGTAAATAATAAGGAAAGGGGAATACAGTCAAAATGGCAAATGTAACATTATTCGACCAAACTGGTAAAGAAGCGGGCGAAGTTGTTCTTAACGATGCAATCTTTGGTATCGAACCAAACCAATCTGTTGTGTTTGATGTGATCATCAGCCAACGTGCTAGCCTTCGTCAAGGAACTCACGCAGTTAAAAACCGCTCAGCTGTTTCAGGTGGCGGACGCAAACCATGGCGTCAAAAAGGAACTGGACGTGCTCGTCAAGGTTCTATCCGCTCTCCACAATGGCGTGGTGGTGGAATCGTCTTCGGACCAACTCCACGTAGCTATGCGTACAAACTTCCTCAAAAAGTTCGTCGCCTTGCGCTTAAATCTGTTTACTCAGAAAAAGTTGCTGAAAATAAATTTGTAGCCGTTGATTCTCTTGAATTTACAGCTCCAAAAACTGCTGAATTTGCAAAAGTTCTTGCAGCTTTGAGCATCGATTCTAAAGTCCTTGTTATTCTTGAAGAAGGAAACGAATTCGCAGCTCTCTCAGCTCGTAACCTTCCAAACGTGAAAGTTGCGACTGCTACAACTGCAAGTGTTCTTGACATCGCAAATAGTGACAAACTTCTTGTTACTCAAGCAGCTATCTCTAAAATCGAGGAGGTTCTTGCATAATGAATTTGTATGATGTTATCAAAAAACCTGTAATCACTGAAAGCTCAATGGCTCAACTTGAAGCAGGAAAATATGTATTTGAAGTTGACACTCGTGCACACAAACTTTTGATCAAGCAAGCTGTTGAAGCTGCTTTCGAAGGTGTTAAAGTTGCCAACGTTAACACAATCAACGTAAAACCAAAAGCTAAACGTGTTGGACGTTACACTGGTTTTACTAACAAAACTAAAAAAGCTATCATCACACTTACAGCTGATTCTAAAGCAATCGAGTTGTTTGCTGCTGAAGCTGAATAATCTAAGGAGGAAATATCGTGGGAATTCGTGTTTATAAACCAACAACAAACGGTCGCCGTAATATGACTTCTTTGGATTTCGCTGAAATCACAACAAGCACTCCTGAAAAATCATTGCTTGTTGCATTGAAGAGCAAGGCTGGTCGTAACAACAACGGTCGTATCACAGTTCGTCACCAAGGTGGTGGACACAAACGTTTCTACCGTTTGGTTGACTTCAAACGTAACAAAGACAACGTTGAAGCAGTTGTTAAAACAATCGAGTACGATCCAAACCGTTCTGCAAACATCGCTCTTGTACACTACACTGACGGTGTGAAAGCATACATCATCGCTCCAAAAGGTCTTGAAGTTGGTCAACGTATCGTTTCAGGTCCAGAAGCAGATATCAAAGTCGGAAACGCTCTTCCACTTGCTAACATCCCAGTTGGTACTTTGATCCACAACATCGAGTTGAAACCAGGTCGTGGTGGTGAATTGGTACGTGCTGCTGGTGCATCTGCTCAAGTATTGGGTTCTGAAGGTAAATACGTTCTTGTTCGTCTTCAATCAGGTGAAGTTCGTATGATTCTTGGAACTTGCCGTGCTACAGTTGGTGTTGTCGGAAACGAACAACATGGACTTGTAAACCTTGGTAAAGCAGGACGTAGCCGTTGGAAAGGTATCCGCCCAACAGTTCGTGGTTCTGTAATGAACCCTAACGATCACCCACACGGTGGTGGTGAAGGTAAAGCACCAGTTGGTCGTAAAGCACCATCTACTCCATGGGGCAAACCTGCTCTTGGTCTTAAAACTCGTAACAAGAAAGCGAAATCTGACAAACTTATCGTTCGTCGTCGCAACGAGAAATAATATTAAACTAGTCGCTTAAGTAACTAGTAAATCCGCCAGCTCGGTAGCGCTCCATGTGAGCGCAAGCCGCTGTGGTACAACATTTAAAGGAGAAAATATAAAAATGGGACGCAGTCTTAAAAAAGGACCTTTCGTCGATGAGCATTTGATGAAAAAAGTTGAAGCTCAAGCTAACGACGAAAAGAAAAAAGTTATTAAAACTTGGTCACGTCGTTCAACGATCTTCCCAAGTTTCATTGGTTACACTATCGCAGTTTATGACGGACGTAAACACGTACCTGTTTACATCCAAGAAGACATGGTAGGTCACAAACTTGGTGAATTTGCACCAACTCGTACTTACAAAGGTCACGCTGCAGACGACAAGAAAACACGTAGAAAATAAGGAGAACATAAATGGCAGAAATTACTTCAGCTAAAGCAATGGCTCGTACAGTACGTGTTTCACCTCGTAAATCACGTCTTGTTCTTGATAACATCCGTGGTAAAAGCGTAGCCGATGCAATCGCAATCTTGACATTCACTCCAAACAAAGCTGCTGAAATCATCTTGAAAGTTTTGAACTCAGCTGTAGCTAACGCTGAAAACAACTTTGGTTTGGATAAAGCTAACTTGGTAGTATCTGAAGCATTCGCAAACGAAGGACCAACTATGAAACGTTTCCGTCCACGTGCGAAAGGTTCAGCTTCACCAATCAACAAACGTACAGCTCACATCACTGTAGCTGTTGCAGAAAAATAAGGAGGTAAAATCGTGGGTCAAAAAGTACATCCAATTGGTATGCGTGTCGGCATCATCCGTGATTGGGATGCCAAATGGTATGCTGAAAAAGAATACGCGGATTACCTTCATGAAGATCTTGCAATCCGTAAATTCGTTCAAAAAGAACTTGCTGACGCAGCAGTTTCAACTATCGAAATCGAACGCGCAGTAAACAAAGTTAACGTTTCACTTCACACTGCTAAACCAGGTATGGTTATCGGTAAAGGTGGTGCTAACGTTGATGCACTCCGTGCAAAACTTAACAAATTGACTGGAAAACAAGTACACATCAACATCATCGAAATCAAACAACCTGATTTGGATGCTCACCTTGTAGGTGAAGGAATTGCTCGTCAATTGGAGCAACGTGTTGCTTTCCGTCGTGCACAAAAACAAGCAATCCAACGTGCAATGCGTGCTGGAGCTAAAGGAATCAAAACTCAAGTATCAGGTCGTTTGAACGGTGCAGATATCGCCCGTGCTGAAGGATACTCTGAAGGAACTGTTCCACTTCACACACTTCGTGCAGATATCGATTACGCTTGGGAAGAAGCAGATACTACATACGGTAAACTTGGTGTTAAAGTATGGATCTACCGTGGTGAAGTTCTTCCAGCTCGCAAAAACACTAAAGGAGGTAAATAACCAATGTTAGTACCTAAACGTGTTAAACACCGTCGTGAATTCCGTGGAAAAATGCGCGGTGAAGCAAAAGGTGGAAAAGAAGTAGCATTCGGTGAATACGGTCTTCAAGCTACAACTAGCCACTGGATCACTAACCGCCAAATCGAAGCTGCTCGTATCGCCATGACTCGTTACATGAAACGTGGTGGTAAAGTTTGGATTAAAATCTTCCCACACAAATCATACACTGCTAAAGCTATCGGTGTGCGTATGGGATCTGGTAAAGGGGCACCTGAAGGTTGGGTAGCACCAGTTAAACGTGGTAAAGTGATGTTCGAAATCGCTGGTGTATCTGAAGAGATCGCTCGCGAAGCGCTTCGTCTTGCTAGCCACAAATTGCCAGTTAAATGTAAATTCGTAAAACGTGAAGCAGAATAAGGAGAAGGCATGAAACTTAATGAAGTAAAAGAATTTGTTAAAGAACTTCGTGGTCTTTCTCAAGAAGAACTCGCGAAGCGCGAAAACGAATTGAAAAAAGAATTGTTTGAACTTCGTTTCCAAGCTGCTACTGGTCAATTGGAACAAACAGCTCGCTTGAAAGAAGTTAAAAAACAAATCGCTCGTATCAAAACAGTTCAATCTGAAGCGAAATAATAGACTAGGGAAGGAGAAATTTCAATGGAACGCAATAATCGTAAAGTTCTTGTTGGACGTGTTGTATCTGACAAAATGGACAAGACAATCACAGTTGTAGTTGAAACAAAACGTAACCACCCAGTCTATGGTAAACGTATTAACTACTCTAAAAAATACAAAGCTCATGATGAAAACAATGTTGCCAAAGAAGGCGATATCGTACGTATCATGGAAACTCGCCCGCTTTCAGCTACAAAACGTTTCCGTCTTGTAGAAGTTGTTGAAGAAGCGGTCATCATCTAATCAAACCTGAAAGGAGAAAACTGAAATGATTCAAACAGAAACTCGTTTGAAAGTCGCAGACAACAGCGGTGCTCGCGAAATCTTGACTATCAAAGTTCTTGGTGGTTCAGGACGTAAATTTGCAAACATCGGTGATGTTATCGTGGCATCTGTAAAACAAGCTACTCCTGGTGGTGCGGTTAAAAAAGGTGACGTTGTTAAAGCAGTTATCGTTCGTACTAAATCAGGTGCTCGTCGTGCTGATGGTTCATACATCAAATTTGACGAAAACGCAGCAGTTATCATCCGTGAAGACAAAACTCCTCGCGGAACACGTATCTTTGGCCCAGTTGCACGTGAATTGCGTGAAGGTGGCTTCATGAAGATCGTGTCACTTGCTCCAGAAGTACTTTAATTTTTAGAAACAAACTAGTCCCCTGGATTCACTCCCAGGGTGCCCTTATGGGCGTAAGAAAAATCAAGGAGAAACCTAATGTTTGTAAAAAAAGGCGACAAAGTTCGCGTAATCGCTGGTAAAGATAAGGGAACAGAAGCTGTTGTCCTTACTGCCCTTCCAAAAGTAAACAAAGTTATCGTTGAAGGTGTTAACATCGTTAAGAAACACCAACGTCCAACTAACGAGCTTCCTCAAGGTGGTATCATCGAGAAAGAAGCAGCTATCCACGTATCAAACGTTCAAGTTTTGGACAAAAATGGTGTAGCTGGTCGTGTTGGTTACAAATTTGTAGACGGTAAAAAAGTTCGCTACAACAAAAAATCAGGCGAAGTGCTTGATTAATCACGAAGGAAAGGAGAAGTATAATGGCAAATCGTTTAAAAGAAAAATATCTTAATGAAGTAGTTCCTGCTTTGACAGAACAATTCAACTACTCATCAGTGATGGCTGTGCCTAAAGTAGATAAGATCGTTTTGAACATGGGTGTTGGTGAAGCTGTATCAAACGCTAAAAGCCTTGAAAAAGCTGCTGAAGAATTGGCACTTATCTCAGGTCAAAAACCACTTATCACTAAAGCTAAAAAATCAATCGCCGGCTTCCGTCTTCGTGAAGGTGTTGCGATCGGTGCAAAAGTTACCCTTCGTGGTGAACGTATGTACGAATTCTTGGATAAATTGGTTTCAGTTTCACTTCCACGTGTACGTGACTTCCACGGTGTTCCAACAAAATCATTTGATGGACGCGGAAACTACACACTTGGTGTGAAAGAACAATTGATCTTCCCAGAAATCAACTTCGATGACGTTGACAAAACTCGTGGTCTTGACATCGTTATCGTAACAACTGCTAACACTGACGAAGAGTCACGTGCATTGCTTACAGGCCTTGGAATGCCTTTTGCAAAATAATATAGGAGGTAAATCTAATGGCTAAAAAATCAATGATTGCTAAGAACAAACGTCCAGCGAAGTTCTCTACTCAAGCTTATACTCGTTGTGAAAAATGTGGTCGTCCACATTCAGTTTACCGCAAATTTAAACTTTGCCGTGTTTGCTTCCGTGAATTAGCTTACAAAGGACAAATTCCTGGTGTAACAAAAGCATCTTGGTAATTTAAGATATCAAGGGCGTCAAAACTCTCAGTGAAAATAGGAAACTTGACGAAGAAACTGAAATTTCTAGGAAAGTTTATCTTTTCACACAGAGTTTAGCCCGGGTTCAGTTGGGGGTTCCAATTTGAACACGAGCTACAGCTTTGGCAAAAAAGACCAATTTGCTTTGGAGCATCGCTCCTGCATCAAATTGCCTATTTTTGCTCGTGCTGTTACGCTCTTTGTATCATGTATTAACTAGCAAGTGCAACTTGCAAACTACTAGTAAGAGGAGAAAAACAAAATGGTTATGACTGACCCAATCGCAGACTTCCTAACTCGTATTCGTAACGCTAACCAAGCTAAACACGAAGTACTTGAAGTACCTGCATCAAACATCAAAAAAGGGATTGCTGAAATCCTTAAACGCGAAGGTTTTGTAAAAAACGTTGAAATCATCGAAGATGACAAACAAGGCATCATCCGTGTATTCCTTAAATACGGACCAAACGGTGAAAAAGTTATCACTAACTTGAAACGTGTTTCTAAACCAGGACTTCGTGTCTACAAAAAACGTGAAGACCTTCCAAAAGTTCTTAACGGACTTGGAATTGCTATCCTTTCAACTTCTGAAGGTTTGCTTACTGATAAAGAAGCACGCCAAAAGAATGTTGGTGGAGAAGTTATCGCTTACGTTTGGTAATATTTAGCTCCCAATTTCTTTGTGACTCTTCGTTATCGTCTCTTGCCTAACCCAAAGTTATGCCTGCGAGACGATGCCTAGATTCACTTTGAAATTGAAACCTAAATGTTCCTTTAAATCGAGAAATTGATTTAACCCCGTGAAAACTGGCTATTATGGCCTGACAATTTAACAGGAGAAAATAAACATGTCACGTATTGGTAATAAAGTTATCGTGTTGCCTGCTGGTGTTGAACTCACTAACAATGACAACGTTGTAACTGTAAAAGGACCTAAAGGAGAACTTACTCGTGAGTTCTCAAAAGATATTGAAATCCGTGTGGAAGGTACTGAAGTAACTCTTCACCGTCCAAACGATTCAAAAGAAATGAAAACTATCCACGGAACTACTCGTGCCCTTTTGAACAACATGGTTGTTGGTGTATCAGAAGGATTCAAGAAAGAACTTGAAATGCGCGGGGTTGGTTACCGTGCACAACTTCAAGGATCTAAACTTGTTTTGGCTGTTGGTAAATCTCATCCAGACGAAGTTGAAGCTCCAGAAGGAATTACTTTTGAACTTCCAAACCCAACAACAATCGTTGTTAGCGGAATTTCAAAAGAAGTAGTTGGTCAAACAGCTGCTTACGTACGTAGCCTTCGTTCACCAGAACCATATAAAGGTAAAGGTATCCGTTACGTTGGTGAATTCGTTCGCCGTAAAGAAGGTAAAACAGGTAAATAATGTTGAGTGGTTGATTCTCAACCACCAACCTATTTTCCAACTTTGTGCATAGCACACGATTTAAAACTAAAGAGGTGAAAACTGTGATTTCAAAACCAGATAAAAACAAACTCCGCCAAAAACGCCACCGTCGCGTTCGCGGAAAACTCTCTGGAACTGCTGATCGCCCACGTTTGAACGTATTCCGTTCTAATACAGGCATCTACGCTCAAGTGATTGATGACGTAGCGGGTGTAACGCTCGCAAGTGCTTCAACTCTTGACAAAGAAGTTTCAAAAGGAACTAAAACTGAACAAGCCGTTGCTGTCGGTAAACTCGTTGCAGAACGTGCAAACGCTAAAGGTATTTCAGAAGTGGTGTTCGACCGCGGTGGATATCTATATCACGGACGTGTGAAAGCTTTGGCTGATGCAGCTCGTGAAAACGGATTGAAATTCTAATAGGAGGACACTAGAAAATGGCATTTAAAGACAATGCAGTTGAATTAGAAGAACGCGTAGTTGCTGTCAACCGTGTTACAAAAGTTGTTAAAGGTGGACGTCGTCTTCGTTTCGCAGCTCTTGTTGTTGTTGGTGACCACAACGGTCGCGTAGGATTTGGTACTGGTAAAGCTCAAGAAGTTCCAGAAGCAATCCGTAAAGCAGTAGATGATGCTAAGAAAAACTTGATCGAAGTTCCTATGGTTGGAACAACAATCCCACACGAAGTTCTTTCAGAATTCGGTGGAGCTAAAGTATTGTTGAAACCTGCTGTAGAAGGTTCTGGAGTTGCCGCTGGTGGTGCAGTTCGTGCCGTTGTGGAATTGGCAGGTGTGGCAGATATTACATCTAAATCACTTGGTTCTAACACTCCAATCAACATTGTTCGTGCAACTGTTGAAGGTTTGAAACAATTGAAACGCGCTGAAGAAGTTGCTGCCCTTCGTGGTATTTCAGTTTCTGATTTGGCATAAGAAAGGGGATAAAATGGCTCAAATTAAAATTACTTTGACTAAGTCTCCAATCGGACGCATTCCATCACAACGTAAAACTGTTGTAGCACTTGGACTTGGCAAATTGAACAGCTCTGTTATTAAAGAAGATAACGCTGCTATCCGTGGTATGATCACAGCAGTATCTCACTTGGTAACAGTTGAAGAAGTAAACTAATGAATTTTTAGGGGATGTGCACTATACCATCCCCTAAAACTAGATATAGTCATCTATGATGACGTCGTATAGGCGAGTTGATGGGGGAGACAACCTTTTCTCCCTTATCGGCGCTAGCATTTTACAAAAGAGGAGAAAATAAAAATGAAACTTCATGAATTGAAACCTGCAGAAGGTTCTCGTAAAGTACGTAACCGCGTTGGTCGTGGTACTTCATCAGGTAACGGTAAAACATCTGGTCGTGGTCAAAAAGGTCAAAAAGCTCGTAGCGGTGGCGGAGTTCGCCTTGGTTTTGAAGGTGGACAAACTCCATTGTTCCGTCGTCTTCCAAAACGTGGATTCACTAACATCAACGCTAAAGAATACGCAATTGTGAACCTTGACCAATTGAACGTCTTTGAAGATGGTGCTGAAGTTACTCCAGTTGTTCTTATCGAAGCAGGAATTGTTAAAGCTGAAAAATCAGGTATTAAAATTCTTGGTAACGGTGAGTTGACTAAGAAATTGACTGTGAAAGCAGCTAAATTCTCTAAATCAGCTGAAGAAGCTATCACTGCTAAAGGTGGTTCAGTAGAAGTCATCTAAGAGAGGTGACCTATGTTTTTTAAATTATTAAGAGAAGCTCTTAAAGTCAAGCAGGTTCGATCAAAAATTTTATTTACAATTTTTATCGTTTTGGTCTTTCGTATCGGAACTAGCATTACAGTTCCTGGTGTGAATGCCAATAGCTTGAATGCTTTAAGTGGATTATCCTTCTTAAACATGTTGAGCTTGGTGTCAGGGAATGCCATGAAAAACTTCTCAGTTTTTGCTCTTGGTGTTAGTCCCTACATTACGGCCTCTATCGTTGTCCAACTCTTGCAAATGGATATTTTACCCAAATTTGTAGAATGGGGTAAACAAGGGGAAGTAGGTCGAAGAAAATTAAATCAAGCTACTCGTTATATTGCTCTTGTTCTAGCCTTTGTGCAATCTATCGGGATTACAGCTGGTTTTAATACTTTGGCTGGAGCTCAATTGTTGAAAACAGCTCTTACTCCACAAGTCTTTATCATGATTGGTATCATCTTAACAGCTGGTAGCATGATTGTGACTTGGTTGGGAGAGCAAATTACAGATAAGGGGTACGGAAATGGTGTTTCTATGATTATCTTTGCCGGGATTGTTGCCTCAATTCCAGAGATGATTCAGGGCATCTATGTGGACTACTTTGTGAACGTCCCAAGTAGCCGTATCAACTCATCTATCATTTTCGTAATCATTTTGATTATTACTGTATTGTTGATCATTTATTTTACAACTTATGTTCAACAAGCAGAATACAAAATTCCAATCCAATATACTAAGGTTGCACAAGGTGCTCCATCTAGCTCTTACCTTCCTTTGAAGGTAAACCCTGCTGGAGTTATCCCTGTTATCTTTGCAAGTTCGATTACTGCAGCGCCTGCGGCTATTCTTCAGTTTTTGAGCGCTACAGGTCATGATTGGGCTTGGGTAAGAACAGCACAAGAAATGCTGGCAACAACTTCACCAACTGGTATTGCCATGTATGCTTTGTTGATTATTCTCTTTACATTCTTCTATACGTTTGTGCAGATTAATCCTGAAAAAGCGGCAGAGAACCTACAAAAGAGCGGTGCCTATATCCATGGAGTTCGTCCTGGTAAAGGTACAGAAGAATATATGTCTAAACTTCTTCGTCGTCTTGCAACTGTTGGTTCTCTCTTCCTTGGTGTGATTTCTATTTTACCGATTGTAGCAAAGGATGTTTTCGGACTTTCAGAAGCAGTTGCTTTTGGAGGAACTAGTCTTTTGATCATTATCTCTACAGGTATTGAAGGAATCAAACAATTGGAAGGTTACCTATTGAAACGTAAGTATGTTGGTTTCATGGATAGAACAGAATAAAAGTATTTACTGAATCAGTAAATGCTGAGGGAGTGGAGGTTTAAACTCTGACATTTGTGAGAGTTTGGTCTCCCCTCTTCTATTTTGTTTTTAAATAGGGGTGAAAAGACTTTTTGCTTCTATTTAAAAATAAAATAAGGAGATCAAATCATGAATCTTTTGATTATGGGCTTACCTGGTGCAGGTAAGGGAACTCAAGCAGCAAAAATCGTAGAACAATTCCATGTTGCACATATCTCAACAGGTGATATGTTCCGTGCTGCTATGGCAAATCAAACTGAAATGGGTGTTCTTGCTAAGTCATACATTGACAAGGGTGAATTGGTTCCTGACGAAGTTACAAATGGAATCGTAAAAGAACGTCTTTCACAAGATGATATTAAAGAAACAGGATTCTTGTTGGATGGTTACCCACGTACAATCGAACAAGCTCATGCCTTGGACAAAACATTGGCTGAACTTGGCATTGAACTAGAAGGTGTCATCAACATTGAAGTGAACCCTGACAGCCTCTTGGAACGTTTGAGTGGCCGTATCATCCACCGCGTAACTGGAGAAACTTTCCACAAGGTCTTTAACCCACCAGTTGACTATAAAGAAGAAGATTACTACCAACGTGAAGATGATAAGCCTGAGACAGTCAAACGTCGTTTGGATGTTAATATTGCTCAAGGGGAACCAATCATTGCTCACTACCGTGCCAAAGGTTTGGTTCATGACATCGAAGGTAATCAAGATATCAATGATGTCTTCTCAGATATCGAAAAAGTATTGACAAATTTGAAATAAAGCGTTTTTCACACTTGCAAAAATCCGCTACAAATGTTATACTAAGATAGTCTGACTTATAATTGTTGTCTCTGTGTCTAGAGGCATCGAATCGAAATTTATGGAGGTGCTTTTGCGTGGCAAAAGACGATGTGATTGAAGTTGAAGGCAAAGTAGTTGATACAATGCCGAATGCAATGTTTACGGTTGAACTTGAAAATGGACATCAGATTTTAGCAACAGTTTCTGGTAAAATTCGTAAAAACTATATTCGTATTTTAGCGGGAGATCGTGTTACTGTCGAAATGAGTCCATATGACTTGACACGTGGACGTATCACTTACCGCTTTAAATAATCGAAAAACTTGGAGGGATAAGAAATGAAAGTAAGACCATCGGTCAAACCAATTTGCGAATACTGTAAAGTTATTCGTCGTAATGGTCGTGTTATGGTAATTTGCCCAGCAAATCCAAAACACAAACAACGTCAAGGATAAGATAGAAAGGAGAAAACATGGCTCGTATTGCTGGAGTTGACATTCCAAATGACAAACGCGTAGTAATCTCATTGACTTATGTTTATGGTATCGGACTTGCAACATCTAAGAAAATTTTGGCTGCTGCTGGAATCTCAGAAGATGTTCGTGTACGTGATCTTACATCAGATCAAGAAGATGCTATCCGTCGTGAAGTGGATGCAATCAAAGTTGAAGGTGACCTTCGTCGTGAAGTAAACTTGAACATCAAACGTTTGATGGAAATCGGTTCATACCGTGGTATCCGTCACCGTCGTGGACTTCCTGTCCGTGGACAAAACACTAAAAACAACGCTCGCACTCGTAAAGGTAAAGCTGTTGCGATTGCTGGTAAGAAAAAATAATATAGGAGGTAAAAGTCTTGGCTAAACCAACACGTAAACGTCGTGTGAAAAAGAATATCGAATCTGGTATTGCTCATATTCACGCTACATTTAATAACACTATTGTTATGATTACTGATGTGCATGGTAATGCAATTGCTTGGTCATCAGCTGGTGCTCTTGGTTTCAAAGGTTCTCGTAAATCTACACCATTCGCTGCTCAAATGGCTTCTGAAGCTGCTGCTAAATCTGCACAAGAACACGGTCTTAAATCAGTTGAAGTTACTGTAAAAGGTCCAGGTTCTGGTCGTGAGTCAGCTATTCGTGCGCTTGCTGCCGCTGGTCTTGAAGTAACAGCAATTCGTGATGTGACTCCAGTGCCACACAATGGTGCTCGTCCTCCAAAACGTCGCCGTGTATAATCATCGCATTACACTGCTTTTCGTTTAAGAGGGAGTAACTAAATGATCGAGTTTGAAAAACCAAATATAACAAAAATTGATGAAAATAAAGATTATGGCAAGTTTGTAATCGAACCACTTGAACGTGGCTACGGTACAACTCTTGGTAACTCTCTTCGTCGTGTACTTCTAGCTTCTCTACCAGGAGCAGCTGTGACATCTATCAACATTGATGGTGTGTTACATGAGTTTGACACAGTTCCAGGTGTTCGTGAAGACGTGATGCAAATCATTCTGAACATTAAAGGAATTGCAGTGAAATCGTACGTTGAAGACGAAAAAATCATCGAACTGGATGTTGAAGGTCCTGCTGAAGTAACAGCTGGTGACATTTTGACAGATAGCGATATTGAAATTGTAAATCCAGATCATTATCTCTTTACAATCGGTGAAGGTTCTTCTCTAAAAGCGACTATGACTGTTAACAGTGGTCGTGGATATGTACCTGCTGATGAAAATAAAAAAGATAATGCACCGGTTGGAACACTTGCTGTAGATTCTATTTATACACCAGTTACAAAAGTCAACTATCAAGTGGAACCTGCTCGTGTAGGTAGCAATGATGGATTTGACAAATTAACCCTTGAAATCTTGACAAATGGAACAATTATTCCAGAAGATGCTTTAGGGCTTTCAGCACGTATTTTGACAGAACATCTTGATTTGTTTACAAATCTTACTGAGATTGCTAAGTCAACTGAAGTGATGAAAGAAGCTGATACTGAATCTGACGACCGTATTTTGGATCGTACGATTGAGGAACTAGACTTGTCTGTGCGTTCATACAACTGTTTGAAACGTGCCGGTATCAATACTGTGCATGATTTGACAGAAAAATCTGAAGCAGAGATGATGAAAGTACGAAATCTTGGACGCAAGAGTTTGGAAGAAGTGAAACTCAAACTCATTGATTTGGGTCTTGGATTAAAAGATAAATAAAGGAGGAATACATGGCTTACCGTAAACTAGGACGCACTAGCTCACAACGTAAAGCAATGCTTCGCGATTTGACAACTGACCTTTTGATCAACGAATCAATCGTGACAACTGAAGCTCGTGCTAAAGAAATCCGTAAAACTGTTGAAAAAATGATTACTCTAGGTAAACGTGGTGATTTGCATGCACGTCGTCAAGCAGCTGCTTTCGTACGTAATGAAATCGCATCTGAAAACTATGATGAAGCAACTGATAAGTACACTTCTACTACAGCACTTCAAAAATTGTTCTCAGAAATTGCACCTCGTTATGCTGAACGTAACGGTGGATACACTCGTATCCTTAAAACTGAACCACGTCGTGGTGATGCAGCGCCAATGGCGATCATCGAATTAGTATAAAATCATCAATTTTGTTGAGTGTTATGATGATGGAGTCTTGTGCTCTTAGTCTAGCTCTGGTCTACCGCTAGGATTTCGGTCCTAGCGGGAACACTCATCATAAGTTGGGATAGTAGACGCTTGTTTACGAAATTGTTTTTTGCTTAAGAACAACTTCGTAAGCAGGCGTTTTTGAGTATTTTAGTTAGAATTATGCTATACTATTTGAAAAGAATCTGTTTAATGTTCAGGTTTCTTATTTTAAGAAGAATTGGAGTTTGCTTATGAAAGCGATTATAACTGTTGTTGGTAAAGATAAATCTGGAATTGTTGCAGGTGTTTCTGGTAAAATTGCAGAATTGGGTTTGAATATTGATGATATCTCTCAAACTGTCTTGGATGAATATTTCACGATGATGGCTGTCGTCTCTAGCGATGAAAAGCAAGATTTTACCTATCTTCGTAATGAATTTGAAGCTTTTGGGCAAACTTTGAATGTGAAAATCAATATTCAGAGTGCAGCGATTTTCGAAGCTATGTATAATATCTAGGAGGTGCACATGGATATTAGACAAGTTACTGAAACCATAGCTATGATTGAGGAGCAAAACTTCGATATCAGAACCATTACCATGGGGATTTCCCTTTTGGACTGTATCGATCCAGATATCAATAGTGCTGCGGAGAAAATTTATCAAAAGATTACGAGCAAGGCGGCTAATTTAGTGGCTGTTGGTGATGAAATTGCGGCTGAGTTGGGAATTCCTATCGTTAATAAGCGTGTATCGGTGACTCCTATTTCTCTGATTGGAGCAGCGACAGATGCGACGGACTATGTGGTTCTGGCAAAAGCGCTTGATAAGGCTGCGAAAGAGATTGGTGTGGACTTTATTGGTGGTTTCTCTGCCTTGGTACAAAAAGGTTATCAAAAGGGAGATGAGATTCTCATCAATTCTATTCCTCGTGCTTTGGCTGAAACGGACAAGGTCTGCTCGTCAGTCAATATCGGCTCAACCAAGTCTGGTATTAATATGACGGCTGTGGCAGATATGGGACGTATTATCAAGGAAACGGCTAATCTATCAGATATGGGAGCGGCCAAGTTGGTTATATTTGCTAATGCTGTTGAGGACAATCCATTTATGGCGGGAGCCTTCCACGGTGTCGGTGAAGCAGATGTTATCATCAATGTCGGAGTTTCTGGTCCTGGTGTGGTGAAGCGTGCTCTGGAAAAAGTTCGTGGAGAGAGCTTTGACGTAGTAGCCGAAACAGTTAAGAAAACTGCCTTTAAAATCACTCGTATCGGTCAATTGGTTGGTCAAATGGCCAGTGAGAGACTGGGTGTGGAGTTTGGTATTGTGGACTTGAGTTTGGCGCCAACTCCTGCGGTTGGAGATTCTGTTGCACGTGTCCTTGAAGAAATGGGGCTAGAAACAGTTGGAACACACGGGACGACGGCTGCCTTGGCACTCTTGAACGACCAAGTTAAGAAGGGCGGAGTGATGGCCTGCAACCAAGTCGGTGGTTTGTCTGGTGCCTTTATTCCTGTTTCTGAGGATGAAGGAATGATTGCTGCAGTGCAAAATGGCTCTCTTAATCTAGAAAAACTAGAAGCTATGACGGCTATCTGTTCTGTTGGCTTGGATATGATTGCCATTCCGGAGGATACACCTGCTGAAACCATTGCGGCTATGATTGCAGATGAAGCGGCAATTGGTGTCATTAACATGAAAACAACAGCTGTTCGTATCATTCCAAAAGGAAAAGAAGGCGATATGATTGAGTTTGGTGGCCTATTAGGAACTGCGCCTGTTATGAAGGTCAATGGGGCTTCGTCTGTCGATTTCATCTCTCGTGGAGGACAAATCCCAGCACCAATTCATAGTTTTAAAAATTAAGAAAATAGGAGAAATTGATGAAAAAAGAAATGAAACATGCTTTAGTAGCTTTAGGACTGTCGACTTTACTAGTCCCAACTTTCGCCAATCAAGTAGTTTCTGCGCAAGAAGAAAGCTATGAAACTGTAACTCAGGTAACTTTAGAATTTTTTAAAAATGAAGTAGAGCAAGCTAAGAAATCTTATAAAGAGTTTTTAAGTAAGAATAAAGAAAAATTATTAAATGAAGCGGATCAAGTAGACTGGAGCATCCTTTCTTTTTCTCAGGATGATATAAAAACAATTAAGAATAATGCTATAGAAAGACTTAATAAAGAATACCAATCTTTTTTAGAAGAGATAGAAGGAGTGGAAAAAGAAGCATTAGAGACTTCAAAGGATTTTCAAGGTGCTGTAAATAGATTGCATGATTCTATGAGTTACCGTATTAACACAAATTTTGATTCTAGTTATAGAATTAAAAGAGAGGCTCTAGAGCTAATTATATTAAAGAAAAAGGAAAAACTAATTCCTAAAATAAAGGAAAACCAATATTATACAGCAAGAGAAAAAGAAAATGTGTTAAAAAGTATTGAATCCCCAATTGATTTTAAACAATATTATCCTGAGGGTGATAGAGATGGAAATATGACAGTAAATCAATATTTAAAAACCTTGGTTCCTGTTGCATCAAATGATTTTCGTATCTATATCGTACTTCCTAGAGAGAAAAATATTAGAGAAATTAAAGCGGTTGCTTTTATTGAGAAAACAGCGATTAGTAGTGATGATTCTCTTTCTAAATCTGATAAACTCGCTTTATTGAATAATGTTGAGGATATATTAGAAGAGGGATTAGAACAAATTGGAACACACTCTGTTGGTTATATTCCTGATAATGGAAACGATATTGTTAATATGCTATCCCCTGAAGAGTTATCTGTCTTTACTAAGCGTATCGAAGATGTTTATCAAGGAAAAGCTAAGCCTAAGGTGACAAAAGAAGAGGCTATTCAAGCAGTTTCTACTGGGACTTCATCCTCAGTTTCAACCTCATCTCAAGCTACCGTTACTGCTAATGGAGAGACTAAGAAAGATTATCAAGCAAGTAAGTGGTTTAAAGAGTCTGGCAAATGGTACTATAATGACCTTTCGGGTAACCTTGTAAGAAATCGTTGGGTAGGGCGTTATTATCTAAAAGCAGATGCTTCAATGGCTGCTAGTGAATGGATTTATGATGAAGATTATAAGAGCTGGTTTTATGTAGATTCAACTGGTAGTTATGTGGAGAAAGCTTGGCAGGGAGAATATTACCTAAAACGTGGCGGTTACATGGCTAAGAGTGAGTGGGTATTTGATTCTCAGTATGATAGCTGGTATTATCTGAACCAAGATGGCAAGTACGCTCGTACCCAATGGATTAAGGATCGAGATAAGTGGTATTACTTGTTAGCTGATGGAAAATTAGCAAAAAATATGACCATTAACGGCTATAAAGTAAACGAAAAAGGTGAATGGGTATAATTTTTTAAGTTCTATTTAAGGTTGGATGTGTATACTATAATCATTAAATAAAGACCTCCTAATATTATTTGAAACAGATAACACTGATTTAGTTTGAATTTGATTTTCATCTAATATCTTTATTTAATAGAACTCCTAAACTTTTTCATAATAATCTCCTGCAAAAGTCGCCTGTCTGGGTGGCTTTTGTTTTATCATCCATGATATAATAGAAGCAAACGGAGGACGGAAAATGGTAAAAGTACGATTGTATTTGGTACGTCATGGCAAGACTATGTTTAACACGATTGGTCGCGCGCAAGGTTGGAGCGATACTCCCTTAACAGCTGAAGGTGAGCGAGGGATTCAAGAATTAGGAATCGGCTTGCGGGAATCTGGTCTACAGTTTGAGCGTGCTTATTCCAGTGATTCAGGGCGCACCATTCAGACTATGGGAATCATCCTTGATGAACTTGGTTTGCAGGGGAAAATCCCTTATCGCATGGACAAGCGTATCAGAGAATGGTGTTTTGGTAGTTTTGATGGAGCCTACGATGGTGATCTTTTCATGGGCATTATTCCTCGTATCTTTAATGTGGATCACGTTCACCAATTATCTTATGCTGAACTGGCTGAGGGCTTGGTAGAGGTTGATACAGCTGGTTGGGCTGAAGGATGGGAAAAACTCAGTGGTCGAATCAAGGAAGGTTTTGAAGCGATTGCCAAAGAAATGGAAGAACAAGGTGGGGGCAACGCTCTTGTTGTCAGCCACGGAATGACCATTGGAACCATTGTTTATCTGATTAATGGTATGCATCCGCATGGTCTAGATAATGGGAGCGTGACGATCCTTGAATATGAGGACGGTCAGTTTAGCGTTGAGATTGTCGGCGACCGTAGTTACCGAGAACTAGGACGTGAGAAGATGGAGGAAGCCTCTATTTAATCAGTCTAGACTTGCTTGCCATGAGCTAGGAATTTGATAAGAATATCAAGATAAGAAAAAACAGCCGAGAATTCTTTCGGCTGTTTTTGATGGGGAAAACTAAAGTGTAATGCTGTTGCTTTTAGAGATTTTCATAAACAAGAGCAAGGAACCTACTGTTAGAACAGTTAGGATAGTTGACAAGGCTGCGGCTACACCGTA
>CAJPJN010000003.1:0-24410 GCA_905369855.1 Streptococcus oralis
TGCTACTATGACGGAAAAATTGACTTGATTGCGACAGGTCTCGGAGAAGCTCCAACTGCTGTCAATAATGCTATCAACTACATCGACCCTGAGCAAAAAGTACAACCAAAACACTCTACTAGTTTATAAAAAAGAACCACTAGTCAAATGCGATTCGTGGTTTTATAATTCATCGGCTATCTTATTGATTTTGCTAAGTCTGTGGTTGACACCACTTTTGGTCAGAGGGGTGCTGAGGCTGTCTGCCAACTGCTGGATAGAGTAGTCTGGGTGCTGAATCCGCAATTGCGCTACTTCCTGCAAATCCACTGGCAGATTTTCTAAGCCCATGATATCTTTGATTTTACTGATATTGTTGATAGTCTTCATGCTGGCAGAGACTGTCCGAGCGATATTGGCTGTCTCGGCATTATTGGCTCGATTGAGGTCGTTACGGGTTTCTCGCAAAATCTTAACTCGCTCAAAATCATCACGCGCCTTCATAGCTCCGATTACTATCAAGAAGTCCATAATATCTTCGGCTCGCTGGAGGTAGGTCACAGCTCCCTTCTTGCGCTCAAGCACCTTGGCATCCAGTAAAAACTGCTGGAGAAGAGAGGCAATCCCTTGCGCGTGGTCCAGATAAACAGAACTGATTTCCAACTGGTACTTGCCTGACTCAGGGTCACGAATGCTCCCATTTGCTAAGAAGGCACCACAAAGATAGGCACGGCCTGCTTCCTCGTCTGATAAAATCGCCCCATCAATACCTGTTTCCAGACCAAAAAAGGAGTCTGCCAAGTGCAAATCACTCAGCAGGTCCTGCACCTTTTCATCTGTAAAAACGGTATAGACCCGATTCTTACGAAGATTGCTCCGTTGGTGATGGCGAATTTCCGATTTGATTTGATAAAAATGGAGAAAGGACTCATAAAGGTGACGGGCCAGCTTGGCATTTTCTGTCACGACAGACAAGGTCAACCCCGAAGTCGAGAGACCAATACTGCCAGACATCTTGATAATGGCAGACAGTTCATGTCGGCTTAGATGGTGCTGACCTAGGATTTCTTCTTTTACTGCTACTGTGAAACTCATTTTCTCACCTGTATAATCCGCATCAACTCATCAACAATCAAATCCCCATCGTGGAAGGCACCCCCATTTTCCAGACGAAGGAAGTTGGATGAAATCACACGTGGAACTCGCTTACAAAGACCAGCAAAGTCATGGTCCACCTGCACCAAGTATTCATCAAAACGATTGGAATTCATGTATTCCTGAGGCACTTTTTCGATATTCACCAAGACAGTGTCGATAAAAGGTCGGCCAAGGTGACGATGCAAGACTTCCACGTGGTCACTATCTGTAAAGTGTTCTGTCTCCCCACGTTGGGTCATAATATTGCAGACATAGGCGATTTCTGCCTTGGTTTCCAAAAGCGCCTGCCCGATTTCCTTAATCACGATATTGGGCAAAATCGAGGTAAAGAGGGAACCAGGTCCGAGGACAATCATGTCACTTTCAAGAATGGTCTGCACCACTCGACGGCTAGCTAGAGGTGTATCATCGTTGAGAGTATTGGTCACATAAACATGGTCAATCATGCCTGGATGGTCTGCAATATGGCTCTCTCCAGCCACTTCTGTCCCATCCTGAAAGACTGCATGAAGGGTCAAGGGATGGTCACTGGAAGGATAAATCTTCCCAGTTGTATGGAAAAATTTGCTCAGTAACTGCATGGCATTATAGGTCGAACCCTGCATTTCTGACAAGCCAGCAATGATGAGATTACCCAATGGATGACCAGCAAAGGCTCCTGCATCTTCAGAAAAGCGATACTGAAAGACTTTCTCATAAAACTTAGGCATATCCGACATGGCCACAAGGACATTGCGGAGATCTCCTGGCGGTGTCAACTGCTGCATGTTTTTTCGGAGTTCACCTGATGAACCACCATCATCGGCCACCGTTACGATAGCAGCGATTTCCACATCTTTTTCACGCAGACTTTTTAGAATGACGGGGATCCCAGTCCCTCCACCAATCACCGTTATCTTTGGTTTTCTCATGAACGGTTTACCGTTTCCTTTCTTCGATCTTTGTCGCGATGCCCTTCATTAACAGGCCAATTCTTGGATAAGTCCTGCGCCAAGCGTTTAGCAAAGGCCACACTACGGTGTTGTCCACCCGTACAACCCATGGCAATGGTCAAAACAGACTTCCCTTCCTTTTGGTAACTTGGCAAAATCGGCTCAATCAAGGCCAACAAATGTTGATAGAAGTCTTCTGACTCAGGGTGATTCATGACATAGTCATAAACTGGTTCATCTACACCCGTTTGGTTTCGCAGTTCTGGAAGGTAGTATGGATTTGGCAAGAAACGGACATCAAAAACCAAGTCTGCATCAATCGGGATTCCATATTTAAAGCCAAAAGACATGACTTCGATACGGAAAGACTGGGCTTGTTCTTGGTCTGAAAACTGCTCTGCAATGGTTTTACGTAGCTCACGTGGAGTGAGTTCAGTCGTATCCACCACATTTTGACTCATATTTTTCAAAGGCGCCAAGAGTTCACGTTCCAGCTTGATTCCATCCAAAATCCGTCCATCTGCAGCTAATGGGTGACTCCGTCTGGTTTCCTTGTAACGAGCGACCAATTCCTTATCAGCTGCATCCAAAAAGAGAATTTTAAAGTCCAGTTCTTCCTTGTTTTCCAACTCATCCAAAACAGCTTGAATCTCTGAAAAGAAAGAACGGCTACGCATATCCACTACCAAAGCCAACTTATGGTCGTCTTCCTTTGTTTCAACCAACTGCAAAAACTTAGGCAAGAGAGCTGGCGGCATATTATCAATAGTAAAATAACCCAAATCTTCGAAGGACTGAATGGCAACTGTTTTCCCTGCACCACTCATTCCTGTCACAATCACCAAGTGAAGTTGTTTCTTTGTCATCTATCTCTCCTTATATCAAAAGAAGTTTGGCAACACCAAACTTCAACTAGCTTATCCAATCTCTGCGATGACTTCGATTTCGACTTTTACATCACGAGGAAGACGAGCTACCTCCACAGCTGAACGAGCTGGAAATTCCTCTTTAAAGGCCGTTTGGTAAACCTCGTTAAAAGGAACAAAGTCGTTCATATCGCTCAAGAAGCAAGTAGTTTTGACAACATGGTCAAAATCTGTTCCTGCTTCTGCCAAAATAGCACCGATGTTTTTTAAGACTTGCTCTGTCTGTTCTTGAATCGTTTCTCCAACGATTTCCCCAGTTTCAGGAGAGAGAGGAACTTGACCACTAGCAAACAAAAGGTTGCCAACGATTTTTCCTTGAACATAGGGTCCGATAGCTTTTGGAGCTTTGTCTGTATGAATTGTTTTTGCCATTTTCTTTTCCTCACAATTTTTCTAAGATTGCATCCCAAGCCTCATCCATCCCTGCCTTGCTGACAGATGAAAAGAGGATAAAGTCGTCACTTGGGTCAAAGTTTAATTTCTTTTTGATTGCTGATTCATGCTTGTTCCATTTACCACGAGGAATCTTGTCCGCCTTGGTCGCCACAATGATGACTGGAATCTCATAATACTTGAGAAATTCGTACATCTGTACATCATCTGCTGACGGGTCATGACGAAGGTCAACTAAACTGACTACCGCACGGAGATTTTCCCGAGTCGTTAGGTACTCCTCAATCATGCGCCCCCACTTTTCACGTTCCTTTTTAGAAACGCGGGCATAGCCATAACCAGGCACATCCACAAAGCGCATCTTGTCATCAATGTTAAAGAAGTTGAGTAACTGGGTTTTACCAGGTTTACCTGATGTACGAGCCAGATTCTTACGGTTCAGCATGGTGTTGATAAAGCTAGACTTGCCAACATTGGATCGTCCTGCAAGGGCAATCTCTGGCAGTTCATCCTGCGGATAGTGGGACTTATTAGCCGCACTGAGCAAGATTTCAGCATTGTGTGTATTAAGTTCCATAGTCACCTCTAGGCTGTTTCTAGGATTGGTTTATCCGTTCCATCGACAGCTTCTTTTGTGATGCGGACCAATTTCACATTTTCCTGACTCGGTACTTCAAACATGACATCTAGCATGGTTTCTTCAATAATTGAGCGAAGACCACGCGCCCCTGTCTTCCGTTCAATGGCTTTATTAGCAATCTCTTGAAGGGCTTCGTCGTCAAATTCCAACTCAACATCATCATAAGATAGCAAGGTCTGGTACTGTTTCACCAAGGCATTTCTTGGTTCTTTCAAGATGCGAACCAAGTCATCGACCGTCAATTGCTCAAGAGCAGCAAAGACTGGCAAGCGTCCAATTAACTCTGGAATAATACCAAATTTTTGAATATCTTCTGCGATGATTTCTTGCATGTAGGAGCTATTTTCATCAATCGCCTTGTTGTTTTGACCAAAGCCGATAACCTTTTCACCCAGACGTTGTTTGACAATTTCTTCGATGCCATCAAAGGCACCACCCACGATGAAGAGGATATTTTTAGTATCCACTTGAATCATCTCTTGTTGCGGATGCTTGCGTCCACCTTGAGGCGGCACGCTAGCAACGGTTCCCTCGATAATCTTGAGAAGGGCTTGTTGCACCCCTTCACCAGAAACATCACGTGTGATCGATACATTCTCGCTCTTCTTGGCAATCTTGTCAATTTCATCCACGTAGATAATCCCACGCTCTGCGCGCTCAATGTTAAAGTCAGCAGCCTGCAAGAGTTTGAGGAGGATATTTTCCACATCCTCACCTACATAACCAGCCTCAGTAAGAGCTGTCGCATCCGCAATCGCAAAAGGTACATTCAAGCTCTTAGCCAAGGTCTGAGCAAGGAAAGTTTTCCCTGAACCAGTTGGGCCAATCATCAAGATATTTGACTTCTGCAAATCCACATCTTCTGACTCTTCACGCGTATCGTGGAAATTGATGCGTTTGTAGTGGTTGTAAACCGCCACTGCCAAGGCACGCTTGGCACGATCTTGACCGATTACATAGTGGTTCAAGATATGGAGAAGTTCGATTGGTTTTGGAACTTCTGACAAGTCTGCCAAGACTTCCTCAGCCAACTCCTCCCGAATGATTTCCTGGGCCAACTCCACACATTCATTACAGATAAAGGCGTTGTTGCCTGCGATTATTTTTTGTACTTCTTCTTGGCTTTTGCCACAAAATGAGCAATAAACCATCATATCATTATTCCTAGTTGTAGGCATGATTTCCTTCCGTTCTATTCTATACTGTCATTCTATCTAAAATAAGGTCATGTAAAAAGCATGGACACTATTGACCAAATTGGTAAAGGCATTTAACCAGAGCAGGACAGAAAGTCCATAACGCTTTTTACGAAAAGCCTGTGCTCCTGCAAGCAAGCAGACCAAACACAGCATGGCTGTGAAAAAACCAAATATACTACGTTCCATTAGACTTCCTTTCTCTTGCGGTATTGGATGGTAAAATCATAAGGATTTTTATCATCTTTGGTATAAGATTTGCTTGAAACCGTCTCAAAAAGAGACAAGTCAAACTCTTCAGGAAAATAGGTATCTCCTTCCACCCGAGCATGAATTTGAGTCACAATCACTTCATCAAGGTAGGGTTCAAAAGCCTGAAAAATCTGCTTCCCACCGATAATATAAAGATTCTTGTCTTGAGCCTGATACCAGTCGAGAACAGACTGGATATCATAAAAAGTAGTAACCCCATCTATCTTTTCTTCCGAGTTACGTGTCAAAATCAAGGTCTCCCGTTTTGGAAGCAAGCGACGTCCCATCCCATCAAAGGTCACACGCCCCATCAAGATAGCATGATTCAGAGTTGTTTCTTTGAAGTGTTGCAATTCTGCTGGTAAATACCAGGGCAGACGATTGTCCTTACCAATCACACCCTCTTCATCCTGGGCCCAAATAGCTACGATTTTCTTAGTCATGCTTCCATCCTTTTCACTGATAGTACTATTTTATCAAAAAACTCAAAAAAAGACTGGTTTGGAATAGCTTACAGAATAGAAAAAAATCTGTAAGAATTTTCCTACAGATTTATCTATGTTGCCTTGTTTCTTACAAACCAGGTGCTTGTCCAAGTTCTGCTGCAAGCATCCAGATTGTTTTGTCAGTTTCAGTCTTAGCGTCTGAGAAGATACCATTTGTTACATCGTCACCTTCTTCATCAGTGACATCCAAACCTTTTTGGAAGAGTTCTGATAAGTAACGGTAGATAGCAAGCACACGTTCCAAGCTTTCTTCAACATTACGGTATTCACCAGCTTCTTCTTCGATTTCACTGTTTTGAAGGAATTCTGTCAATGTAGAGAATGGGCTTCCACCAAGTGTAATCAAGCGTTCGCTGATTTCATCTAATTGACCATCAAGAGCTTCCATATACTCATCCATTTTTGGATGCCATACAAGGAAACCGCGACCACGCATGTACCAGTGCACTTGGTGCAAAGCAACGTGAGCTACATACAAATCAGCAACAGCTTGGTTCAAGACTTCCTTTGTTTTTGCCAATGCTACTGGCGCTGCTTTTGTTAATGATGTTACGTCTTTTACTGCTTCTTTTTTCAATTCTACCATTTTATTTTACCTCATTCATTATTATTTGTAACCACTTCTTAATGATTACTACCTTAGTATACTACTAAGTAAAACCAATAGCAAGCCAAATGACTCACATGAGAAAAGTTGCAATAGACTGATAATTTAAGAATTTTTAGAATGAAACCCAGTCCCCTTACACCTCTCTTATACTCAATGAAAATCAAAGAGCAAACTAGGAAACTAGCCGCAGGCTGTACTTGAGTACGGCAAGGTGAAGCTGACGTGGTTTGAATTTGATTTTCAAAGAGTATTAACTGCGACAAAATAAAGAAAAAGAGGATGCAAATTTCTTGCACACTCCTTTCTCAAACTTATATCTTAATACCAAACGCTGACGTCAACACGACCACGAATTCCTTTTAAGTATTCAGATGAGGTATATTGCCATCCTTTTTCACCTGAATAATGAGGATTTGTCCAATCAAGCGCATCCGTATAGGCTGCTACCCAGTTAACATGTTGCAAAATATCAGGATGATTCAAACGAGTTTGTAAAAGTTGACGGTAGCTATAAACTTTCACATTTTGATAACCAGCCTGTTTCATTGTTGCCATATACTTGTTGATAATCTTGACCCAGGTTCCAGTATCACTTGGAGCTCTCTTGCTCTTATTGACATATTCCCAGTTCTCAACATCGTAGTAGATAGGGTAAGACAAGTTCATCTTGTATTTTTTCAAGAGTTCAATGGTTTGATTAGCATCATTCTCAGCATCGGTCTCATTTTCAGCATAAGTATAAAGGTAAACACCGTAAGGAATTCCAAGACGGTTTAACTCCTTAATATTATGAGCCAATTCCTTGTCCTCAGTTCCACTATAGCCCAAACGAACAATAACACCATCTACTCCATTATCGTCGATGACTTTTTTCCAGTCACTGATACGACCATTGTGCTCACTAACATCAATAACTTTTTTAACTTGATCAGTCCCAACTTGTTCTTCACGATGGTTAAAGAAATAACGTCTGCCATTTCGGTGAACCCAGCCAACATTCAAATCTTTCTTTTCTTTTAACTCACCTGAGTCAGAAAAAATATAGCGAGCATCATTCATGACTAATTCACCAGTCGCCATAGCACCACTTTCTGTCAAATAGTAGTTACCCTGCCACTCATCTTTAGCCATGTAACCCCACTTCTTGAAATAATACCACTTTCCGTCTACCTTTTGCCACTCTTGATTTGCATAAGAACCATCAGACTTGAGATAGAAGTAAGACGAATAGGCTGGATCATAAAGCCATTCATTTTGCATCATGGCACCTTGACCATTTAGGAAATAACTTCCCTGCCATTGACTTTTAGCTAAATAGCCCCATTGTTTAAAATAGTACCATTTACCCCCAACAGAATGCCATTCCTGGTTAGCATAAGAACCATCAGACTTCAGGTAAAACCAATTCCTATAGGCGTTATCATAAACCCATTCATTCTTAGCCATATAACCACCTGATTTTAGGTAGTAATTGCCCTGCCACTCATTTTGAGCATAACGACCATCTGACTTAATATAAAACCAAGCCTTATAGTAGTTATCAAAAATCCACTCACTCTTGGCTTTGGAACCATCAGCCTTTACATAATAATCCCCCTCCCAGTGGGCAGAAGCAGTGGTCTTTACTCCTGCACTCGTTTGAGTTTTATTAGAAGACTGATTTTGCTCTGAACTACTTGAAACTGTCGTTGCATCCTGCGAAGTTTTTGCTACCTCAGTTTCATTTGCAGCTACATGACTAGTTGCCAAGCCTAGTAAAAAGATACTCGCTAATCCAATTTTTCCAATCTTTGTTTTCAATCTTTCCTCTCCTATAAAAAATGGAACAAGCATTTGAATGCTGTTCCACCTAGCTTTTGCTACTGATTATTTTACAAAGTCAAGCAAAGCCAAGAAGCTTTCAGCTTCAAGTGACGCACCACCAACAAGGGCGCCGTCAACGTCTGGAAAAGCCATGTATGAAGCAACGTTTTCAGGTTTAACAGAACCACCGTATTGAACACGAACCTTGTCTGCAACTTCTTGACCGAAGTCAGCAGCTACAACGTCACGAACAACTTTACACATTTTTTGTGCGTCGTCTTGTGAAGCTGATTTACCAGTACCGATAGCCCAGATTGGCTCGTAAGCGATAACTGATGCAGCAACTTGTTCAGCAGTCAATCCAGCCAATGCAGCAGATACTTGAGCACCTACGAATTCAGCAGCTTTACCAGCTTCATAAGTTTCAAGTGATTCACCACAACAGATGATTGGAAGCATACCGTTTGCAAAGATTGCTTTTGCTTTTTTGTTGATATCTTCGTCAGTTTCATGGAAGTAGTCACGGCGTTCTGAGTGACCGATAACAACGTAGTCAGTACCGATTTCTTTCAAAACTTGTGGGCTAGTTTCACCAGTGAAAGCACCTGCATTTTCAAAGTAGCAGTTTTGAGCAGCAACTTTAAGGTTTGAACCTTTTGCAGCAGCAAGAACAGTTGTCAAATCAAGAGCTGGAGCTGCGATACCTGCTTCAACAAGATCTGATGAAGGAAGTTTTGATGCAACTGCTTCAACGAATGCTTTAGCTTCTTCTGGATTTTTGTTCATTTTCCAGTTACCAGCGATAAATGGTTTACGTGACATTTCACATACCTCTTTTTTCAATTTATTTTCTATTTATTTTATCACAATTAGACACAGCTTGCAAATCTTACTCGGATTTCAAGCTTGCTTCCAATGATTAATCCTTCCAGAGATCCATAGCATTTCTGAAATCTGTAGATACCTGTGTCAACTGAGGATTGCTTGCTTCTCTCTCTGCTCGTTTAGCCTCGATTTGAGCCACACTCTTGACACCTTCATGGCGCCAGTTTCTTAAAATCGCCTGAATGTACTTCCAGTTTGGTTTTCCATTCAAAACCGCTTCACGAAGAGCCTCCTTAATCAAGTCAGCACTGGTCCCATCTTCCTTTAGTGTCTTGGTCAAATCCTCAATCTCAAAAGGCGTCAACAAGCGCCCCAACTCCTGTTGGAAGGTTTCCACCAAATCCTTGAGTTGATTTTGAGATGTCAACTGGTCTGAACTCGAATGAGCAACTCCAAACAAGTCATCCAAACGTTCCAAAGCTAAACTAGCATCAAAAAGCAATTCGATTTCACCATTCAATTCGATCGTTCGATACTGAAGCAGTCCCCTTTCCGTCAGATTAGAAATAGCCTGATTGACATCCGAAATTTCCTTGCCAATCCTGTCAGCAATCTGGCTTGGCGACATTTCTTCCAAACCTGTCGTATTTTGCAAATAGAAAAATTGCCAGACCAGAAAATCATCGCTAGAAGGAAAGAGTTCCTTAAAATGCAAGAGCAGGGCACTCGGTAAAACCAAGTTCCCTGATTTAAAAGCGTCTAAATATGTCATAATTCCTCTTATAAATACCCATATGCAGATGCATCATCTTCTATCTTTCTCCAGTCAAAAGGCGTCTCCTGATAGACAGCATAATTCACCCAGTTACTGAAAAAGAGGGCTGCTGATGAAGACCAACAAAGACAAGGTACCTGATTAACATCATCATCCTTAAAGTAATTTTCTGGAATATGTGGTTCTAAACCTGCGTCACGATCTCGAAAATACTCTTTTGCCAAGGTATCACGGTCATATTCCAAATGCCCAAAACTATAAATTTCTCGTAAATCACGACTGGCCAAAATCGAAACCCCAACCTGAGGTCCTTCTGATAAAATTTCAAGATTGGTCTTGTTTAAGACTTCTTCCTTAGAAATCTCCGTATGCCGTGAATGAGGAGATACATAGCTATCGTCAAAGCCTCTAAAGAGAAGATGACCTTCCTTTAAGGTGTCCTGAGGATAGATACCCGATAACTTACTGTCCATCTGGTATTTTTCCACCCCATAGCGCAAATAAAGACCAGCCTGAGCCCCCCAACAGATATGAAGGGTCGAATAGACATGGGTCTTGGACCACTCGATTACCTGACTGAATTCCTCCCAATAGTCCACTTCCTCAAATGGTAAATGCTCAACTGGAGCACCCGTGATAATCATGCCATCAAAATACTCATCTTTGACTTCAGGAAAAGTTTTATAAAAGGTCTCCATGTGCTCTGAACGAGTTGTTTTAGAACGGTGGCTCTCCATATAGAGAAAATCGATATCCAGTTGCAGGGGTGTATTGGCCAAATGGCGTAACAACTGGGTTTCTGTGACCATTTTCTGTGGCATGAGATTTAAAATTAAAATCTTCAAAGGACGGATATCTTGGTGGGCCGCACGTTGATCATCCATGACAAAGATATTCTCTGTCCGTAAAATCTCAACAGCTGGCAATTTTTTATCAATTCGAATCGGCATAACCCTCTCCTAACTGTACTCTTTCAGGAATCATTGCATATGTTTGAAACTCTTCGAAAATCAAATTCAAACCGCGTCAACGTTGCCTTGCCGTACTCAAGTACAGCCTACGGCTAGTTTCCTAGTTTGCTCTTTGATTTTCATTGAGTATGAAACTAAATCTCAAACACTTAGTCCTTTTATTATACTGCAAGAAGATATAGTTTTCAATTATACTTTTTCTCTAACTAGCTATAGTCTATTTTTATATCCTAATGTAGAGAAAACAGCCCTAGGGACTGTTTTTCATTAATAATGCATAAGAACTTTGTAATCGTAGTCACCGATTTTTTCACGGCCGTTCAATTCATCCAATTCAACAAGGAAGGCACAACCTGCTACAACACCACCAAGTTTTTCAATCATCTCGATGGTTGCCTTAACAGTTCCACCTGTTGCCAAGAGGTCATCCACAATAAGAACACGTTGACCTGGCTTGATGGCATCAGCATGCATAGTCAAGGTATCAACACCGTACTCTTTTTCATAGTCAGCAGAAATAACTTCGCGTGGCAATTTACCTGGCTTACGAACAGGCGCAAAACCAATTCCCAACTCAAAGGCAACTGGACAGCCCACGATAAAACCACGAGCTTCAGGCCCTACGATCATGTCGATTTTCTTGTCAGTAGCATACTGAACGATTTCACGAACAGCATAGCTATAAGCATTTCCATCAGCCATCAAAGGACTGATATCACGGAAGGTAATCCCTTCCTTTGGATAATTTTCAATTGTTGCAATGTAATCTTTTAAATTCATCTTTTTCTTTCTTTCAAAGTTTTTTACTCTCTATTATAGCATATTTTTTAAGAAAGAAAAAAGGAAAAGTTAACTTCAATAATTATCTAACGATTTGACGATTTATAACTAGCCATAGCAATAAAGCCCAATTTCTGTTTATTTTTAGCGAACATTTTATACATCGTTAAAAACTGCTTTCTATTCTCCTTTTTACAAGCATTTACACAAATTTTCAACGTTCCTAGCCAACCTTCGTCATAAATCATACCTGATAATTTCATTAATGTCATTTCACCAGTCAATACTTTCACATCACGATAACCTGATTCTATCATCACCTGTTCCCAACCATCTTGAGTTAAAGGGCCTACATTTACATGAATTGCTTGTGACAATTCCTGTCTGACAGACTCTTTAGCTTCCTTAAGAAGCACATCATGTGTCAAAAGAAGACCTTCAGGTTTTAAAACCCTTAGATATTCCATTACACATTTTTTCTTAGCTTGATCGGCTTGCATAGTCAGCATAGCTTCATTTATAACAATATCAAAACTAGCATCTTCATAAGGAAGTTTCATTGCATTTGCTCTTTCAAAACTGATCAAATGACCAACACCTGCTGCTTCAGCAGATTTTTTAGCCACTTCTAAAGCTTGAGCATCCATATCAACAGCAGTTATCTTACAACCAAAACGCTGTGCCAACTCAATTGCTGTAGTTCCCCTATTACACGCAACCTCTAATATTCTCTTTTCTTTTGAAAATCCTCCTTCCGCAATTAACCAATCTGTGGCACGTTTTCCACCTGGACGTAAGCGTTTTTTCCCCAGTTTTGCTAAAAACTTATGACCTGCTTCTGACATTTGAACACCTCTGTTTTTTCTTCATTATAACATAAAATGATATTGTCTGACAATTCTAATCTATTATTTGATAAACTAGAATCAAAAGCATACAAGCTGCCATGACTATAGCATAAATCTATTAATCACCTCTCTAGTTCGAATTCAATTTCTCACGTAGTTTACGCATATAGGTTACGACTACATATTTGTACTTTAGAGTTACTGGCCTCCTTATCCGCTATATACGCTTTACTATCACGTGCCTATTCGTAGAACCACGATTTCGCTATCCCTTCCTCTGCCGACTCTTATTTCCAGCGTCAGACTTGAGAATCGTTAACAGTTTTACTAGTAGATGGCCCCCAAAGAGGAGTTTCACCTCAGATGAACGGAATGGACATCGTACCTAAAAAAACGAGCACTTTCGTACTCGTTCTCTCTTTTATAAACTACTAATTAAAGTGAGTTTACGTCAACTTTGATACCAACACCTTGAGTAGTTGTGATTGTCAAGTTTGTTACGTAAGTTCCTTTAGCTGTAGCTGGTTTTGCTTTTTGGATTGTTTCGTTGAAAGCTTTGAAGTTTTCAACCAATTTTTCAGCTTCAAATGATACTTTACCGATGATTGCTTGAACGTTACCTGCACGGTCAGCACGGTAAGTGATTTTACCACCTTTAGACTCTTCAACTGCTTTAGCAACATCCATTGTTACAGTACCAGTTTTAGGGTTTGGCATCAAGTTACGTGGTCCAAGGACACGTCCAAGACGTCCAACAAGAGCCATCATGTCAGGTGTAGCGATAACTACGTCGAAGTCCAACCAACCGTCGTTGATTTTAGCAACAAGGTCATCTTCACCAACAAAGTCTGCACCAGCAGCTTTTGCTTCTTCAGCTTTTGCACCACGTGCGAAAACAAGAACGCGTGAAGTTTTACCAGTACCGTTTGGCAATACCATTGCTCCACGGATTTGTTGGTCAGCTTTTTTAACGTCGATGTTCAAGTTGTAAGCAACTTCTACAGTTGCGTCAAATTTTGCAAAGTTAGTTTCTTTTGCAAGTGCTACAGCTTCTTCTACGCTGTATGCTTTTGTGCTGTCGATTTTCTCAAGAGCAGCACGAAGTTGTTTGCTTTTTTTAGCCATTTTCTATTCTCCTTGTAAGTGGTTCAATCGATTTTCATCTCCCACGTCACTTCTCGAAATGATGAAGTCTTGCGGGTTTTCAGTCTATTACTTTTCTTTTCCTACTTCGTTAAGCTCCCTTGCTGTACCCAAGTACAAGCTTCAGTCACTTGCCTAGTATGAAAAGCAACTAATAGACTGCTGTGAGATTTTCTACTGTGTTATTGATTAGTCAACAACAGTGAATCCCATAGAACGAGCAGTACCTTCGATCATACGCATTGCAGACTCTACGTTTGCTGCGTTCAAATCTGGCATCTTAGTTTCTGCAATTTCTTGTACTTGTGCACGAGTAACTGTAGCAACTTTAGTTTTGTTAGGTGTACCTGATCCTTTTTCAACACCTGCAGCTTTTTTCAAAAGAACAGCAGCTGGTGGTGTTTTAGTGATGAAAGTAAATGATTTATCTTCGTAAACTGAGATAACAACTGGAATGATCATACCAGCTTGGTCAGCTGTACGAGCGTTGAACTCTTTTGTGAATCCCATGATGTTGATACCAGCTTGACCAAGAGCAGGTCCAACCGGTGGAGCTGGTGTAGCTTTACCAGCAGGGATTTGCAATTTTACAAGTTTTTCGACTTTTTTAGCCATTTTTAAATCCTCCTTTGTGGTTTTGGCGGTAATTAAAGATTTTTACCTCCCACAAGTATGCTTTTCACATACCCATCTATTATACACTATTTATCTAGAATTGCAAGAGAAAAGTTTATTTTTTAATCGACGTAATCTCCGCCTTCAAAGCCATAGTATTCTTCCAAACTGAGACCACTCTCAGCAATTTCTTTAGCTTCTTTTCCGACATAACGAAGGTGCCATTCTTCAGCCATATAGCCTGTTTCCTTTTCCTTGCCTTTGAGATAACGGACAACAAAGCCATAATCAGCTGCATGGTCCAAGAGCCATTGGGCTGCTTTTTCTTCTGTTACCAAATCACCATTTGTCCCAATAACATCAAAGGCCAAGCCAGTTTGGTGTTCGCTATAGCCAGGACGGGCAGAATAACGGTCGGCAGCTTCTTTCCCATCTTGATTGACATAATCTTGATAGAGCTTGGTCTGAGTTTCATAACTTCTAAAGCCACTGTAATGATCGCTAATGGGGAAACCTGCCTCTTGCATCGCTTTGATGAGTTTGACCAACTCTGCCTTGGCTGTTGGATTTTCCCCTGGATTGTAGTCTTTCGACAATGGGTAGTGTTTATTGGCTACGATGATTTCATCGTATTTCCCTTGGATGCTGTAGTAGTCTCCTTTGTTAACCACTTCTGCTTTTTTCTGGGTAGCTTCTTGAGACTTATTTCCGACTGTTCCATCAACTTTGGCTGTTTGTTCTGTCTTAGCTGAGCCATCTTCATTTTTTGCTTTTTCTTGTGAACAAGCTGCTAGACTCAAGGCTAGCAAGGCTGTCAAGACAAGGTATCTTTTTTTCATTTCTACTCCTTTATTTCTAATAGGTTGTCTACTTCTGGCGATAAACAATTGACTAATTTTTTAATCTCATCCGGTTTTGCTTGGCAGGTTTCTGCTGTCATTTCTTCAAAGGGAACCCACCAGACTGGACCACGTCCATTGAGACCGTGACCATTCATGTCACCTCTTCGTCTAGGAAACAGATGCCAATGAAGATGGGCATCGCCATTTCCTAGCAGTTCGATATTCATTTTCTCAGCAGCAAAGGCCTTAGCAACCGCCTCTTGGACTAAACTCATTTCCTCTAGAAAACGGATTCTAGTTTCCTTCTCTAAATGATGCAATTCGGTGACATGTTCCTTGGCTAGAAAGAGACTATAGCCTGCAAAATACTGGTGGTCTCCAATCACAAGATAGCCTGTTTCCAACTCTTTGACAAAATAGGGATTTTCTCCCTTCTTGATGAGTTCAATTCTCTGGCAAATCAGGCACATATTAGTCCACCAACGTGCTCTTAAGGTAAGCATCCACCATACGCTCTGTTGCAACCACCGAGTCAATATGAGTACGCTCATAAGAATGACTAGACTCGATACCAGCACCGAGAAGGGCGTGTTTGACTTCTGCCCCTGCAGACATAGCTGCTGAAGCGTCCGAACCATAAAATGGATAGATATCCAGCTTAAATGGAATATCTTGCTCTTTAGCCAAAGCAACCAAGTGTTGACGGAAGTCATAGTGATAGGGACCTGAAGCGTCCTTGACACAGATAGAAACTGTATACTCATCCGTCTGCTGGTCATCGCCCATAGCTCCCATATCCACAGCCAGATATTCTACTACCTGAGCAGGAATGTTAGAATTAGCACCGTGTCCCACTTCTTCAAAGACTGAAAAAGCAAAATGGGTTGTTACTGGCAATTCAATCTTCTCTTCCTTATAAATGCGAAGTAGGTTAAGCAAAATCGCTGCGCTGACCTTATCGTCCAAATGACGAGACTTGATAAATCCTGTATCTGTCACGACAGTTCGTGGGTCAAAGCTGATAAAATCACCAACCTCAATCCCCAAGGCACGAGTTTCTTTTTCGTTGGTCACTTTTGCATCCAAACGCACTTCCATATTGTCCTGGGTGCGTTCTGCAGTTCCTGCATCCTTATAGACATGACAAGAAGTTTGGTGGATGAGGATTGTTCCTGATACTTTTTCACCTGTGCTAGCCACATGAACGGTACAGTTTTCACCTTCAATCATGTTCCAAGGAAAACCACCGATACGGTCCATTTTGAGACGGCCATCTGGTTTGACAGCACGGACAATAGCACCAAGCGTATCTACATGGGCAGTCACATAACGTTGTTGCTCATCATTTTGACCTTTAATAGTTACATTGACACCGCCCTTGGCCGTGCGAACCGGTTGGTAACCAAAACCTTCTAAAGTCTTGACTAAATAGTCCGAAATTTCACGAGTAAAACCCGTTGGCGACGCAATGGCTGTCAGTCCTTTGATATATTCTACTGTTTGATTCATTTCTTCACCTCTTTTGCTACCTATTATAACACATTTATCATCGGATAAAAAAAGAAAATCACTCCTGTAGACTTGGCTACAAAAGTGATTTTAGTGATTATTCCATTTCAAAAACATCGCTTTCTTGCTTGTTTGGTAGAACCAGTGAGAGCAAGATTCCAACGATAGCAGGCACCAACCATGGGAGAGATGCCTTGGCAAAAGGAAGAGCGTTGACAAGATTAGCAAGAAACTCAACCTTAAACGAGCTTCCTAATACGCTTGCAATAGCAATAGCTGTAACCACAGCAATTGTCAACTGCATACCTGGTTTTGAAAGAGCCACAAATTTGTTGACAATGACAATCATAACGATGGCAATCGTGATTGGGTACAAGATAACCAGTACTGGAATTGAGTACTTGATAATCGCATCAAGACCCAAATTAGCAATGGCAAATCCAATCAAGGTAAAGGCTGTCGCATAAACCTTGTAGCTGATTTGTGGGAAGCGCTCATTAAAGAACTCAGCAGTTGACACAATCAAACCAACTGTAGTTGTGAAGCAGGTTACAGTAACCATAGCTGCAAGGAAGATTTGAGCTGTTGAACCAAAGATTTCTTGAGTTGCTTGTGACAAGATGTAAACACCTGGTGTTCCACCCTTCATCGCTTCAGCTGGTACTGGGAAATGATTTCCAAGGAAACCTAAACCGATGTAAAGAGCGCTGAAGGCAAGGGCAACAACGATACCAACAACCCAAATAGTTGAAATGTATTCTTTCTTACTTGAAAATCCAAGTTGTTTCAAGGTTTGAACTGCGATTACGCTAAAGGCAACTGAAGCAAGGGCATCCAAGGTATTGTAACCTTCGAGGAAACCTGTACCAAAGGCAGAAGCTTGATAAGCAGCTGACGCAGCTTGAGGACTTGTTCCACCATATTTGATAGCTCCTAGAACAACCAAGATAACAATCAAAATCGCAAAGACTGGCGTTAAGATACGGCCAATACGGTCTAAGATTTTTGATGGATTAAGCGAAATTAGATAGGCTGCTGCAAAATACAGAACCGTAAAGACAATCAAGCCAAGACCTTTATTTGCATCCGATAAAAGGGGGCTGATTCCTACTTCGTAAGCTGTTGTAGCAGTACGTGGGATAGCAAAGAATGGACCGATTGACAAGTAAAGAACTGAGAGGTAAAGAGTCGCAAACCAAGGCGCTATCTTTGTTGAAATCTCGTAGATATATCCTTTAGGATTTAGCGTTCCAATAATAAGAGTCAAGACGGCGATACCGACGCCTGAAAAGACAAAACCTGCGATGGCAGGAAGAAAATGTTCTCCAGATAGAGCACCTAGAGAAGGCGGAAAAATCAAGTTCCCCGCACCAAAAAATATTCCAAACAGGAGTAAACCTGTTAGGGCACCTTTTTTAGCCATGAAAATCTCCTTCATATTTATAAAATACTGACTTAGTATATCATGAATAAGAGTATGAAAAAAGTATCACGAAGTAAATATTGAATGTTTTCAAGATTCTCAAAAATGAGAATTGTCTAAAAATAAAATTCTCCTACCCAGTCCACGCCAAGTAGGAGAAAATTCTAATGTTTATACTCTTCGAAAATCAAATTCAAACCACGTCAGCTTCACCTTGCCGTACTCAAGTACAGCCTGCGGCTAGCTTCCTAGTTTGCTCTTTGATTTTCATTGAGTATTAAAGTTCTTCAAAGGCCATCATGCCACCTTGTACATTGATAACCTTATAACCTTGTTCTGATAAGAATTGGCAAGCACGCGCCGATCTCATTCCAGATTTGCAAATAACATAATGTAACTGATCCTTGTCCAATTGATCATAAGTATCAGCTAATTGACTCAGAGGAAGATTCTGAGCACCTTCTAAATGAAGAGCTTCAAACTCATCCACTTCTCTCACGTCCACTAGAGAAAGTTGGTCATTTTGGTAAAGCTGGTAAAATGCGTCAAAGGTTATTTCTTTCATTCTTTTTCTCCTAATACTCTTCGAAAATCTCTTCAAACCACGTCAGCGTCGCCTTACCGTACTCAAGTACAGCCTGCGGCTAGCTTCCTAGTTTGCTCTTTGATTTTCATTGACTATAAAATGGTTTTAATTCTTTTTTTCAAATCTGGCACCACTTCTGACTCAAACCAAGGATTTTTGGCCATCCAGATTTGATTTCGCGGTGAGGGGTGTACCAGTGGAAAATAGGTTGGCAAGTAGTTCTGGTAATGTTTTACCCGTTCTGTCACCTTGCCACTGATTTTTTCCTTTAAATAGTAGGCCTGGGCATATTGGCCAATCAAGAGGGTCAATTGAATATCTGGTAATTCTTGCAAGAGCTGTGGATGCCATTTTTCGGCAAATCCTGCTCGAGGTGGTAAATCACCTGAATTGCCATGCCCTGGAAAGTAGAAATCCATCGGCAAAACAGCAAAATAACCTGAATTGTAAAAGGTATCTTCATCCACACCGAGCCAATCTCGCAAGCGGTCACCACTTTTATCTTTCCAGTAAAGGCCTGCTTCTTGGGTTTTAAGACCAGGCGCCTGACCGATGATATTGATGCGAGCAGTCTTTGGCGCTGCAAAGAGAGGCTCAATGCCACGCTCTGTATAGCTGGCATTCTGTGGATCTGACATAATAGCCTGCTTGATTCTTTCAATTTGAGACATCTGTTTTCCCTCCAAAAAGAAGTCTAAGCATAAAATCTCAGACTTCTATCGTTTTATTTGATCAATTCGTAAATAGCTTCGGCATAGATTGCTGCTGCTCGGAAAAGATCGTCCAAGGCAATAAATTCATTGGCTTGGTGCATGGTGTCAATTGAGTCTGGGAACATGGCTCCGTAGGCAACCCCACGTTCAAGCAAGCGACCAAAGGTACCACCACCGATGACTTGCTCATGACCTTTAAGTCCAGTTTGTTTTTCATAAACATTCAACAAAGTTTGGACAAGTGGATCTTCCATTGGCACATAGTGAGGGGTGTGACCGTGTTCAGAAAGGCTAACAGAAGCAACTGGCAAGTTTTCAAGGATTGACTTGATTTGTTCTGGACTTGTTCCTTTTGGATAGCGGATATTAAGGGCAATCGTATTATCAGCGATTGTTTCATCAAAACGGAAGACGCCTGCATTCATAGAAAGGGCACCCATCTTTTCATCCACATGAGCAATCTTGAGATTTTCACCCTCATGGTCGTTCAAGAGAATTTTACCAGCGATGTCAAGGTAGTCTTTAGCTGGACCAGCAAAGTCAAACTGGCTAAGGAAGAGGGCAAGATAAGTCGCACCATTGACACCTGAAGCAGGCATAGCACCATGGGCTGATTTCCCAATGATCGTCACCTTATATTGACCGTTTTCTTCTTGGAGTTCTCCTCTAAGTTTGTGTTCTGCAACAAAGGCATCTAGTTTAGCTTGCAAGTCAGTCAAATCGCCTGAAACAATCGCTGTTGCTGATTCTGGTACCATGTTTTCACGCAAACCACCTGTGAAGCTGTGAAGACGGGCTACACCTGTATTTTCACCTGCAAAGTGGAGGTATTCTGTGATGTTTCCTTTTTCACCATTGATGATAGGGAACTCAGCGTCTGGAGAGAAGCCAAAGTCTGGCTTGGCAAGTCCTACATGTTCAAAGTAGTAGTCCATGTCTGCCCAGCCTGATTCTTCGTCTGTTCCGACGATGAAACGAACCTTCTTAGAAGTTGGAAGGCCCAATTCTTTGATAATTTTTAAACCATAGTAACAAGCTGTTGTAGGTCCCTTGTCATCTGAAGCCCCACGCGCATAAAGGCGACCGTCTTTGATAGTTGGTGTGTAAGGGTCTGTGTCCCAACCGCTACCAGCTGGCACCACGTCCATGTGGGCAAAGATTCCGAGAACTTCTTCTCCATCACCAAACTCAAAATGTCCTGCGTAGTTATCAACATTTTTAGTTGGGTAGCCATCGCGGTCTGCGATTTCAAGGAATTTTTCCAAGGCTTTTACCGGCCCAGGTCCAAATGGATGCTCAGCATCAACCTTGCTATCATCACGTTCTGAGTTGATTTCCAAAAGGCTAAACAAGTCAGCCAAGAGGTCTTCTTTGCGTTTTTCTACTTCTGCTGTAAAATCAATTGCTGTCATATTATCTTCCTTCTATCTTTTCTCGATGATTTCATCTACTGGCAAGCGGTAGCTTGGTTCTAATTTCTCGTCCGTATAACCCACTGTAATCAAGAGTTCTGGGCGGAAACGGTCTTCGATATCCAAAACTTCGTTGACTTTTGATTTGTCAAAACCAAGAATCAGATTTGATCCGATTCCTTGGTCTGTAAGAGCGAGAACCAAGTTCATAGCAACCAAACCTGCATTGAGGGCTAGGTAGTCGCTGACCTGTTGTTCATTGTAACGGGCAAATTCAGCAGGCAAATTTTTCATGAAATATTGAAGTTGTTCTTCAGAAAAGTTATTAGCACCACCAACTCGGGCAATCTTACGAGCACGTTTAGCCAAATCTGTGTCTGTAAACAAGGCAATAGTTACAGGCGCTGATGATACCTGTTCAAAGTTTGAACCGTAAGCCAATTTTGCTAGTTCAGCATTTTTCTCACGTACTACCACAAATTTCCAAGGCTGGCTGTTGTGGGCACTTGGTGCCAAGGTTGCAATTTCGATAGCCGTACGCACATCTTTTGGATCCACTGGCTTATCAGTGAAATGCTTAGTCGCATGACGTTTTTTATTTAATTCAAGAAATTTCATAATCGATTTCCTTTTCTAATTCTACTGCTTCCATTCTACCATATTTTGAAAGAGCTTGCAGGGATTTTTCATGATTAAGATTTTTTATTACAGAAATAAAAAATATATATTGGATCATCAGGAACCTTTCTGATAACCTAGCAGATAACTTTACATTTGAATGGAGACATTATGAAAAAATTTAGCCTATTACTAGCCATCCTCCCATTTTTAGTTGCCTGTGGGAATCAAGCCACACCCAAAGAGACTAGCTCTCAAAAGACAATCGTCGTTGCTACAGCTGGTGATGTGCCGCCATTTGACTACGAAGACAAGGGCAATCTGACAGGCTTCGACATCGAAGTTCTAAAAGCAGTAGATGAAAAACTCAGCGACTACGAGATTCAATTCCAAAGAACTGCCTGGGAGAGTATCTTCCCAGGACTTGATTCTGGTCACTATCAAGCAGCAGCTAATAACTTGAGTTACACAAAAGAGCGTGCAGAAAAATACCTTTACTCTCTTCCAATTTCCAACAATCCCCTCGTCCTTGTCAGCAACAAGAAAAATCCTTTGACTTCACTTGACCAAATCGCTGGCAAAACAACGCAAGAGGATACCGGAACTTCAAACGCTCAATTCATCAATAACTGGAATCAAAAACACACTGACAATCCCGCTACTATCAATTTTTCTGGAGAGGATATCGGTAAACGAATCTTAGACCTCTCTAACGGTGAATTTGATTTCCTAGTTTTTGACAAGGTATCGGTTCAAAAGATTATCAAGGACCGTGGCTTAGATCTCTCAGTCGTTGATTTACCTTCTGCCGATAGCCCCAACAACTATATCGTTTTCTCAAGCGACCAAAAAGAGTTTAAAGAGAAATTTGATAAAGCGCTCAAAGAACTCTATCAAGACGGAACACTTGAAAAACTTAGCAATACCTATCTAGGTGGTTCTTATCTCCCAGATCAATCTCAGTTACAATAAGATATACTAAAAGCGATTGGACCAGCCAATCGTTTTTTTAGTTTGCATTGGTTGTTTTAGGAAACTTTTACAAAAAATCAAAAAAATTCTTCACATCTTCTACATACCCATGCTTTTCTATTAAGCTGGCTAAGAGTTCCAGATTGTGTCCCTGATAGTTATCTTCACGACGTAATTCTTCATACATTTCGATAAAGGGAAGCCCCTTGGACTTGGCCAATTCTAACTCAGCCTCGTAATCATAAGCAACTTTACGAAATTGTATATTGACCAATTCCCCATCTTCAACCTCTATCACGGCATACTGGGCACGGTGATTTTTTAACGCCTCCCAATTAAAATAGGGCATACCAATAGAACCTGGATTGATGATTTGTTGCCCTTGACTGCCATAACGAAGCAACTGCTTGTGAACATGACCATAGACTGCCACGTCGGTTTCCGCATCTAGCAGTTGGTCAAATTTATCTGTATCATTCCCAACCAGTAGATCCCCACCATAGTTTTTGTCAGGTAAATTATGAGAGATAGAAAAGCGCAGCCCCTCAACTTCTTTCTTTTCCAGCAAAGGTAAGCTTCGTAGCCAGACAATCGTTGCAGGATCCATTCGCTCCATCAAAAACTGGGTCATTCGCATTGACTGGATTTCTTGTGGATGTTCCAAACCATATTCACCATCCAAGGCCTCAAGGACACAATCATCCCAATTACCTCGAACACTGGCTGTGATAGGAAGGTCCTTTAGCAGGGCGACCAAGTCATTTGCACCTGGACCAGGAAGAAAAATATCTCCCAGAAGCCAGTATTCACTGACTCCTTGATTTTTAGCATCTGCAATCACTGCTTCTAAAGCCGTCGCATTTCCATGAATATCTGATAAAATTGCGATTTTATGTTTCATTGTGGTTTCCTTCCGTTTGGTAATCTACTCTTTCTTCTGCCACTTGAGGCAAGGTTTCTGTTTCATGCGGGTTCAACTTGTTTTGCACAGCTTCTGCGACTGCTCTTGGTACCCCAACTTCGACAATCTCATCCACACTGGCTTCCTTGATTTTAGTCAGAGACTTGAAATGTTTCATGAGATTCTGCTTGCGTTTAGGTCCCAGACCGTCAATTCCATCCAGTTGTGATGAAAAAGAATTTTTGGAGCGCAGTTGACGGTGGAAAGTAATAGCAAAGCGGTGCACCTCATCCTGAATGCGTTGGAGGAGGAAAAATTCCTGAGAATTGCGAGACAGCTCCACCACCCCAAGCGGATCTCCAAAGAGCAATTCATGGGTTTGGTGCTTGTCATTCTTTTGCAGACCAGCAATGGGAATATCCAAACCCAGTTCCTCTTGGATGACTTGCTTGGCAATATTGACTTGACCTTGTCCCCCATCAATCACAATCAAATCTGGAGGAGTCAAACCGTCACGCTGTACTCGACCATAGCGTCTGCGAATGACCTCTCGCATACTAGCATAGTCGTCTGGTCCAACCACAGTCTTGATTTTATACTTACGATAATCTTTTTTACTTGGTTTGCCGTTGACAAAGACCACCATGGCTGAAACAGGACTGGTTCCCATGATATTAGAGTTATCGAAGGACTCAATGCGGACTGGGGTCGGAATTTGGAGCAAGCGTCCTAGATTTTCAATAGCCCCTTGAGTCTTTTCGACAGATTTCTCTAGCAGGTTAAATTTCTGCTCTAGGCTGACTCGAGCATTCTTTATAGCCAGATTGACCAGTTGCTTTTTCTCTCCACGCTGGGGTTTGAGAATCCTAGTATCCACTATGGCCTTGACGGCTTCTTCATCAATATCCTGCGGAATCAATACTTCATTGGGTACAAGATGAGATTTTTCTTGATAAAATTGTCCCACATAGGTCAAAAAATCCTCATCCGGATCATTGTAGTAGGGGAATAGATTGACGTCACGTTCAATTAACTTGCCCTGACGAACAAAGAAAACCTGAACACACATCCATCCCTTGTCC
>CAJPJN010000004.1:0-24160 GCA_905369855.1 Streptococcus oralis
AACCATATTCAATGATATTCCTAGTCATGCTTTTCAGTTAATACTCTTCGAAAATCAAATTCAAACCACGTCAGCGTCGCCTTACCGTACTCAAGTACAGCCTGCGGCTAGCTTCCTAGTTTGCTCTTTGATTTTCATTGAGTATAAGCATAGTGACTTGTTTCAGAAAAAGGCCTTACCAGATGCTTATCGGTTCTGGTAGGGCCTTTTCTTTATTCTTTTAAGTGATAAGAGTAGCTAGCGACAACGACGTCTTGGTGCCAACGAAGGGCGTATTTGAGTTTGAGACTCATCTGATTGTGCAGGATATTTTGCCAAGGTTTATTAGGGATAAACTGGGGTACCAGAACAGTGACTGTATAGTTCTTTTTCTGGGCATCCTCAGAGATTCGTTTGACATACTTGACAGTAGGGGTGATGATGTCGCGGTAGCTGGTCTTGATATTTTTCAGAGTAATGGTTGGGAAGTAATCGGCAAATTCTTGGAGAATTTCTTGATCTTTTTCTGCTGTTTCCTTGGTAGAAATATGCATGGCTAAGACTTCGTCACCGATACTTTGAGCGTAGTTAATGGCTCCGACGCTAACTCGGGTAACATTTCCTACTAGGACGAGGACAAGATTGCCATCGTAGGTACGTTTTTCGATGCCTTCATAGAGTCGCAGTTGTTGGGCCACTTTTTGGTAATGACTGTGAATCGCCAAGAAGAGTAGGGTGAGTACGAGAATAATCGGGAAGAAAGGCCAGATATCACTGAGACGGAAAAAGAGCAGGATCAACACGATAGCGTAGCAAATGATAGCTCCAAGGATATTGGCAAGGGCAGGTTTTAAGAAATTTGCCCCTTTTTCTTTTTTCCAATGGAGAATCATCCCAGTCTGAGAAAGGGCAAAGGGAACGAAGACCCCGATAGTATAAAGGGGAATCAAACGTTCGGTATTGCCATTAAAAATGAGAAGAAGAATCATAGCTCCAAATGCCAGAGTTAAAATTCCATTAGAGTAGCCTAGGCGGTCTCCTTTTTCCATAAAGAGATGGGGCATGTATTTGTTTTTAGCCATATTGTAAGCCAGCATAGGGAAGGCCGAAAAGCCAGTATTTGCAGCTACGGCCAAAATCAAGGCTGTGGAGAATTGGAAGATATAATAGCCAAGGTGACCCAAGAAGGAATTACCAAGGATGCCTTGAGCCATCTGTGAAAGAATAGTTTCTCCGTGTTGAGGCAGAATCCCCATCCAGTAGTTTAGGAAGGTGATACCAGCAAAAAGAAAACCTAAAATCAGTGACATAATGGTCAAGGTTTGAGCGGCATTCTTTTCTTTTGGAGCCTTGAAAAAGGGAACCGCATTTGAAATAGCTTCAACCCCTGTCAGAGAGGCAGATCCGCTGGTAAAGGCTCTTAGAATGAGAACGATAGACAGGCTCGGAACAGCATGCCCAATAGGTGAAGTTGCCTGATAGCTGAGAGCACCTGTCACTAGTTGAAAGATTCCATAGAGCAAGAGAAAGACAGTACTGATGATAAAGAGATAGACAGGAATCATCAGTGAACTGGCAGATTCTTTTAAGCCCCGTAAATTCAAGAGCATAAGCAAGCAAACCAGAAAAATGGAGATGTGAAGGTTGTAAGGGTGGAGGGCAGGGAGAGCTGCTGTGATAGCGTCCGCTCCAGATGATACCGATACTGCCACAGTCAGCATGTAGTCAACCAGCAGACTACCTCCAGCGATCAAGCCAAGTTGGGGAGATAGATTTTCTCGAGTAACCATATAGGCCCCTCCTCCTTGAGGATAGGCGTGGATGATTTGACGGTAGGAAACGGTCAGGCTGGCCAGAAGTAGGAGGACAAAAAGGCCGATAGGAAGGCTCCACCATATAGCTAGAGGAGAGAGACTAGCCAAGACGAGGACTACTTGCTCAGGTCCATAGGCGATGGAGGACAGAGCGTCGCTTGACAACATGGCTAGTGCCTGCATTTTTCCCAGTAGTCCCCCTTCGCCTTCGGTTAAGGATTTAAGAGGACGACCGATAAAGGTCTGTTTTAATTTTGTAAACATAGTTGTTTCCTTTGTTGAAAAATTCAATAAGTGTTATTATACTGCTTTGGAAAAAGAGCGTCAAGAGATGATAATGGGTTTTAGAATATTTTTTTCAGATGAGGAGAGAGGTCAGTTTTTTTGCTATAATAGTAGATAGAAAACGAGGTTAGAAGAGATGATTTTTGATACACATACACACTTGAATGTAGAAGAATTTGCAGGTCGTGAGGCAGAAGAAATCGCCTTAGCTGCTGAGATGGGTGTGACACAGATGAATATTGTTGGTTTTGATAAACCGACGATTGAGCGTGCCTTGGAGTTGGTAGATGAGTATGACCAACTTTACGCGACTATTGGTTGGCATCCGACAGAGGCAGGGACTTACACAGAGGAGATTGAAGATTACTTACTTGATAAGCTCAAGCATCCCAAGGTTGTTGCTTTAGGTGAGATTGGTTTGGATTATCATTGGATGACAGCGCCCAAAGAGGTGCAGGAGCAGGTTTTTCGTCGTCAGATTCAGTTATCTAAGGACTTGGATTTGCCTTTTGTTGTCCACACCCGTGATGCGCTGGAAGATACCTATGAGATTATCAAGAGCGAGGGAGTTGGCCCTCGAGGTGGCATTATGCATTCTTTCTCAGGGTCTCTTGAATGGGCAGAGAAGTTTGTCGAACTTGGCATGACCATTTCCTTCTCAGGAGTGGTGACTTTTAAGAAAGCAACTGACATCCAAGAAGCAGCTAAAGAGTTACCTTTGGACAAGATTTTGGTGGAAACGGATGCTCCCTACTTGGCTCCTGTTCCTAAACGTGGTCGTGAAAATAAAACAGCCTATACTCGCTATGTAGTGGACTTTATCGCGGATTTGCGTGGCATGACGACCGAGGAATTATCGGCAGCAACGACTGCAAATGCAGAAAGGATATTTAAAATTGGATAGATTATTGAACTTAATAAAGAACAAATCAACTTTAATAGCTAATCTATTGTTAGTATTGATATATGCCGTGTTGTGGTTAATATCGTTTTTTATTGGAAATTTGATAAAACCAATATTAACTATTATTACACTGAGATGGATTAGTATTTATTGGTGCACATATAAATGTAGCAAAGTATTAACTGTAAGAGAATTTTTATGCGGTTACAAAGAAAGCAATGATTTATGTGGGAGTGATGCTTTTTTCTTTAGGGTGCTATCAAGTGAATTTTTTAAAATCATGAAGAGTTATCCAATAACTATGGTATATATAATACTTTGGTATTTTCCTCTAATTACCTTGATAAAATTTTGGGATGTAATCAAAAATATTATTGACATACTAAGCTTACTTGATATATTGGGTTTCCTCAATTATTTTGAAGATTGTATTAAAAATTTAGCAAGCAATTTAGCACCATATATGTTGGCATACAAAGAAGAGACACAAATCGTTGTGAATATTGTGTATTTGCTTATTCTGTGGATAGTGACCTATACTATTTGTTTGCGAATTAAGCTGTCTAAATTTGAGGATGACAACTAGTAATATGAAAAAAATAAAAATTTCCCAAGTCATCGTGGTCGAAGGGCGCGATGATACGGCCAATCTCAAACGCTATTTCGATGTAGAGACCTATGAGACACGAGGTTCTGCCATCAATGAGCAGGATATTGCACGTATTCAGCGTCTACATGAGCTTCATGGAGTCATTGTCTTTACAGACCCAGATTTTAATGGGGAGCGGATTCGTCGCATGATTATGACGGCCATTCCAACAGTTCAGCATGCCTTCCTCAAACGAGATGAAGCTGTTCCTAAGTCCAAAACTAAGGGGAGTTCTCTGGGAATTGAGCATGCCAGCTATGAAGACCTGAAAACAGCTCTAGCTCAGGTGACAGAACAATTTGAACATGAGAGTCAGTTTGACATCAGTCGTAGCGACTTGATTCGCCTTGGTTTTCTAGCAGGGGCAGACAGCCGTAAGCGACGAGAATATCTAGGAGAGGCTCTCCGAATCGGCTATTCTAACGGCAAGCAACTCCTCAAGCGCTTAGAGTTGTTTGGGGTCACCTTGGCAGAAGTGGAAGAAGCTATGAAATCTTATGAGGATAGCTAAGCAGACACAAAATGTAAGGGGAATGTGTTACAATAGTAGTAACAGATAATAGAAAAGAGAATAGATGAGAATTGCAGATTATAGCGTGACCAAGGCAGTGCTGGAGCGTCACGGTTTTACCTTTAAAAAGTCCTTCGGGCAAAATTTCCTGACGGATACCAATATCCTTCAAAAAATCGTGGATACGGCTGAAATTGATGACCAGGTCAATGTCATCGAAATCGGGCCAGGTATTGGTGCCTTGACCGAGTTTCTGGCTGAGCGTGCAGCTCAAGTCATGGCCTTTGAGATTGACCACCGTTTGGTGCCAATTTTGGCAGATACCCTGCGTGATTTTGACAATGTGACCGTGGTCAACGAGGATATTCTCAAGGTTGACTTGGCGCAACATATCCAGAATTTTAAAAATCCTGACCTGCCAATCAAGGTAGTGGCTAATTTGCCTTATTACATCACGACACCTATTCTCATGCACTTGATAGAGAGTGGGATTTCTTTTAGTGAGTTTGTGGTTATGATGCAAAAGGAAGTGGCGGACCGCATTTCCGCTCAACCGAATACCAAGGCTTATGGTAGCTTGTCGATTGCGGTTCAGTACTACATGACTGCCAAGGTTGCCTTCATCGTGCCTCGTACGGTATTTGTGCCAGCGCCAAACGTGGATTCTGCTATTTTGAAAATGGTGCGCCGTCCAGAACCAGCTGTAGCAGTGGAAGACGAGAATTTCTTCTTTAAGGTTTCTAAGGCTAGTTTCACTCATCGACGCAAGACTTTATGGAATAACCTGACAGGTTACTTTGGCAAGACTGAAGAAGTTAAGGACAAGCTGACCAAGGCTTTGGACCAAGCAGGCTTGTCACCAAGTGTGCGTGGGGAAGCTCTCAGCTTGGCAGAATTTGCCAGCCTAGCAGATGCACTTAAAGGGCAAGGACTCTAAGATGCAGGGACAAATCATTAAAGCCTTGGCTGGGTTCTACTATGTAGAAAGTGATGGTCAGGTTTATCAAACACGCGCGCGTGGGAATTTCCGTAAAAAAGGCCATACTCCCTACGTTGGGGATTTGGTCGACTTTTCTGCCGAGGAAAATTCAGAGGGCTATATCCTCAAGATTCACGAACGGAAAAATAGTCTGGTCCGTCCGCCTATTGTCAATATTGACCAAGCTGTAGTGATCATGTCTGTCAAGGAACCGGACTTCAACAGCAATTTGCTGGATCGCTTCTTGGTTCTTTTGGAACACAAGGGCATCCATCCCATCGTCTATATTTCCAAGATGGATTTGTTGGAAGATAGAGGAGAATTGGATTTTTATGAACAGACTTATGGTGACATCGGCTATGACTTTGTGACCAGTAAAGAGGAACTCCTGCCTTTGTTAACAGGAAAGGTTACGGTCTTTATGGGGCAGACAGGTGTTGGGAAGTCAACTCTTCTCAATAAAATCGCACCAGACCTCAATCTTGAAACAGGGGAAATCTCAGACAGTCTAGGTCGCGGGCGTCATACCACTCGAGCTGTCAGTTTCTACAACCTCAATGGGGGCAAAATCGCAGACACGCCAGGATTTTCATCGCTGGACTATGAAGTATCAACGGCTGAAGACCTCAATCAGGCCTTTCCAGAGATTGCCACTGTCAGTCGAGACTGCAAATTCCGCACTTGTACCCATACCCATGAGCCGTCTTGTGCTGTCAAGCCAGCTGTAGAAGAAGGAATTATTGCCACCTTCCGTTTTGACAACTACCTGCAATTCCTTAGCGAAATTGAAAATCGTAGAGAAACCTATAAAAAAGTCAGCAAAAAAATTCCAAAATAAGGAGAAACCTATGTCTCAATACAAGATTGCTCCGTCAATTCTGGCAGCAGATTATGCCAACTTTGAACGTGAAATCAAACGCCTAGAAGCAACTGGGGCAGAGTATGCCCATATCGATATCATGGATGGTCACTTTGTACCACAAATCAGTTTTGGTGCAGGTGTGGTCGAAAGTCTTCGTCCCCATAGCAAGATGGTCTTTGACTGCCACTTGATGGTGTCAAACCCTGAGCATCATTTAGAAGACTTTGCGCGTGCAGGTGCGGATATCATCAGTATCCATGTGGAGGCGACACCTCATATCCATGGTGCCCTCCAAAAAATTCGTTCCCTCGGTGTCAAGCCTTCGGTTGTTATCAATCCTGGTACGCCTGTTGAGGCTATCAAGCACGTCCTTCACCTAGTTGACCAAGTCTTAGTCATGACAGTTAACCCTGGCTTCGGTGGTCAAGCCTTTCTACCAGAGACCATGGATAAGGTCCGTGAGTTGGTTGCTCTTCGTGATGAAAAAGGCTTGAACTTTGAAATCGAAGTGGATGGCGGGATTGATGACCAAACTATTGCTCAAGCCAAAGAAGCTGGTGCGACCGTTTTTGTAGCAGGTTCCTATGTCTTTAAGGGAGATGTCAATGAGCGAGTACAAACTCTCAGAAAACAACTGGACTAGGGTTGCCGTTTTTGCTGGCGGAGACCGTGGTCACTACCGGACGGACTTTGATTGCTTTGTCGGTGTGGATCGAGGCTCACTCTGGGTCTTGGAAGAAAACCTTCCTCTTACTCTAGCAGTTGGAGATTTTGATTCTGTCAGTGCAGAAGAGCGACAGTTGATTCAAAAACATGCCCAGTATTTTGTCCAAGCTCAACCAGAAAAAGATGATACCGATTTGGAATTGGCTCTCTTAACCATCTTTGAACAAAATCCTCAGGCTCAGGTCACTATTTTCGGTGCTTTGGGTGGCCGTATTGACCATATGCTGGCCAATGTCTTTCTGCCTAGCAATCCCACGTTGGCGACCTATATGCGTCAGATAGCGATTGAGGATGGGCAAAACTTGATTGCCTATTGTCCAGAAGGGACCAGTCAGCTAGAACCTCGTTCAGACTACGACTATCTAGCCTTTATGCCAGTTCGGGATAGCCAGCTGACCATTCTCGGAGCCAAGTATGAGTTGACAGAGGAAAATTTTTTCTTTAAAAAAGTGTACGCTTCTAACGAATATATAGATAGGGAAGTTTCGGTGACTTGCCCAGATGGCTATGTGGTCGTGCTGCATAGCAAGGACAGGAGGTAGGATGGAAAGTTTACTTGTTCTATTATTGATTGTCAACCTAGCTGGACTCTTTCTGATTTGGCAGAGGCAGGATAAGCAGGAAAAACATCTGACCAAGAGCTTGGAGGATCAGGCAGATCACTTGTCAGACCAGTTGGATTACCGCTTTGAACAAGCCAGACAAGCCAGCCAGTTAGATCAAAAAGACTTGGAAGTAGCTGTCAGCGACCGTTTGCAAGAAGTTCGAATCGAATTGCACCAAGGTTTGACGCAAGTCCGTCAAGAAATGACAGATAGTCTCCTCCAAACTAGAGACAAGACTGACCAACGTCTCCAAGCCTTGCAGGAATCAAATGAGCAACGCTTGGAACAAATGCGTCAAACAGTCGAGGAAAAACTAGAAAAGACCTTGCAGACGCGCTTGCAGGCTTCCTTTGAGACAGTTTCCAAACAACTAGAGTCGGTCAATCGTGGTCTTGGAGAAATGCAGACAGTTGCCCGTGATGTCGGTGCTCTTAACAAGGTTCTCTCTGGGACCAAAACGCGAGGAATTCTGGGGGAATTGCAATTGGGGCAAATCATTGAAGACATCATGACCCCTGCCCAGTATGAACGAGAATACGCAACGGTTGAAAACTCTAGTGAACGAGTGGAGTATGCCATTAAGTTGCCTGGACAGGGTGACCAGGAATATGTCTACTTACCGATTGACTCCAAGTTTCCACTGGCAGATTATTATCGCTTAGAAGAAGCCTATGAAGCAGGTGATAAGGATGAGATTGAACGCTGTCGCAAGTCGCTCCTAGCAAGCGTCAAGCGCTTTGCCAAGGATATCAGGAACAAGTACATAGCACCGCCTCGGACGACCAATTTTGGAGTTTTGTTTGTTCCGACAGAAGGTCTTTATTCAGAGATTGTTCGCAATCCGGTCTTCTTTGATGACTTGAGACGGGAGGAGCAGATTATTGTCGCAGGTCCAAGTACCCTATCAGCTCTCCTCAATTCCCTATCAGTTGGCTTCAAAACTCTCAATATCCAAAAGAGTGCCGACCATATCAGCAAGACTCTTGCCAGTGTCAAGACCGAGTTTGGCAAGTTTGGTGGGATTTTGGTTAAGGCACAAAAACATCTCCAACATGCCTCTGGCAATATTGATGAATTATTAAACCGTCGTACCACTGCTATCGAGCGGACGCTCCGTCACATTGAGTTATCAGAAGGTGAGCCTGCGCTTGATCTACTCCATTTCCAAGAAAATGAGGAAGAATATGAAGATTAGTCACATGAAAAAAGATGAGCTATTTGAAGGCTTTTACCTAATCAAGTCAGCTGACCTGAGGCAAACTCGAGCTGGTAAAAACTACCTAGCCTTTACCTTCCAAGATGATAGCGGCGAGATTGAAGGGAAACTCTGGGATGCCCAACCTCATAACGTTGAGGCCTTTACCGCAGGTAAGGTTGTCCACATGAAAGGACGCCGAGAAGTTTATAACAACACCCCTCAAGTCAATCAAATTACTCTCCGCTTGCCTCAACCTGGCGAACCCAATGACCCAGCTGATTTCAAGGTCAAGTCGCCAGTTGATGTCAAGGAAATCCGAGAGTATATGATTCAGATGATTTTCAAAATAGAAAATCCTGTTTGGCAACGAATTGTCCGAAATCTCTACACCAAGTATGATAAGGAGTTCTACTCTTATCCAGCTGCCAAGACCAACCATCATGCCTTTGAAACGGGCTTGGCCTATCATACGGCGACCATGGTGCGCTTGGCAGATGCCATTAGCGAAATTTATCCTCAACTCAATAAGAGCCTGCTCTATGCAGGGATTATGCTACATGACTTGGCTAAGGTCATTGAGTTGACGGGACCAGACCAAACTGAGTATACAGTGCGAGGCAATCTTCTTGGCCATATCGCTCTGATTGATAGTGAAATTACCAAGACAGTGATGGAACTCGGCATCGATGATACCAAGGAAGAAGTCGTTCTGCTTCGTCACGTCATCCTCAGTCACCACGGCTTACTTGAGTATGGAAGTCCAGTCCGTCCACGCATTATGGAAGCAGAGATTATCCATATGATTGACAATCTGGATGCAAGCATGATGATGATGTCAACAGCTCTTGCTTTGGTGGATAAGGGAGAGATGACCAATAAAATCTTCGCTATGGACAATCGTTCCTTCTATAAACCAGATTTAGATTAATAATTTAAGAAAAATGAGCATTTTTTAGGATAAGAATGTTCGTTTTTTTATGTGAATATGGTATAATAGATAAAATATCAAAATTAAATGAAGTGGGAAATAGAAATGAAATTAAGAAGAAGTGATCGGATGGTTGTCATTTCCAACTATTTGATTAATAATCCTTATAAACTAACTAGTCTCAATACTTTTGCTGAAAAGTATGAATCTGCTAAATCATCCATCTCAGAGGATATCGTGATTATCAAACGAGCCTTTGAGGAAATTGAAATCGGTCATATCCAGACAGTAACTGGTGCTGGTGGTGGTGTCATTTTCACACCATCAATCTCAAGCCATGATGCCAAGGAAATGGTTGAGGACTTGCGTGCCAAGTTGTCAGAAAGCGATCGTATCTTGCCAGGTGGCTATATCTACCTGTCCGATTTACTTAGCACACCAGCTATCTTGAAAAATATTGGTCGCATTATTGCCAAGAGCTTTATGGACCAAAAAATTGATGCGGTTATGACCGTAGCGACTAAGGGTGTGCCACTTGCAAATGCAGTTGCCAATGTCCTCAATGTTCCCTTTGTCATTGTGCGCCGTGACTTGAAAATTACCGAAGGTTCAACTGTCAGCGTCAACTATGTATCCGGTTCAAGTGGTGACCGCATTGAGAAAATGTTCCTTTCAAAACGTAGTCTCAAGGCAGGCAGCCGTGTCTTGATTGTGGATGACTTCTTGAAAGGTGGTGGAACTGTCAATGGGATGATTAGTCTCTTGCGTGAGTTTGATTCAGAATTGGCTGGTGTAGCGGTCTTTGCGGACAATGCCCAAGAAGAACGTGAAAAGCAGTTTGATTACAAGTCACTCTTGAAGGTAACCAATATTGATGTCAAGAACCAAGCCATCGATGTTGCGGTTGGCAATATCTTTGATGAAGATAAATAAGAGATAGAACTAAAGGTTGGAACGATTGTCCCAGCCTTTCTTTGCAAATAGAATAGAAGGAAGCTTATGAAAACACCATTTATCAATAAAGAAGACTTAGAAGAGATTGTTGCCGAGTTCCCGACTCCCTTTCACTTGTATGATGAGAAGGGAATTCGTGAGAAGGCAAGAGCTGTCAACCAAGCCTTTTCGTGGAACAAGGGCTTTAAGGAATATTTTGCAGTTAAGGCTACTCCAACTCCAGCTATTTTGAAAATTCTCCAAGAGGAAGGTTGTGGTGTGGACTGCTCTAGTTATGTGGAGCTTTTGATGAGCCATAAACTAGATTTTCCAGGTTCTGAGATCATGTTCTCTTCAAACAACACGCCAGACAAGGAATACGCCTATGCGCGTGAATTGGGTGCGACCATTAACTTGGATGCCTTTGAAGATATTGAACATCTAGAGCGTGCAGCAGGTATTCCAGAAATTATCTCTTGTCGTTACAATCCTGGAGGAGTTTTTGAGCTAGGAACAGATATTATGGACAATCCTGGAGAAGCCAAGTTTGGCATGACCAAGGACCAACTCTTTGAAGCTTTTGCCATCTTGAAGGAAAAAGGAGCCAAGACTTTTGGAATTCACTCCTTCCTAGCGTCTAATACTGTTACCCATCTCTATTATCCAGAGTTGGCTCGTCAGCTTTTTGAATTGGCTGTTGAAATCAAGGAAAAGTTGGGCATTTCGCTAGACTTTATCAATCTTTCTGGCGGTATTGGTGTCAACTATCGTCCTGAGCAGGAGCCAAATGATATTGCCTTGATTGGTGAGGGAGTTCGTAAGGTGTATGAAGAGGTTCTTACGCCAGCAGGTCTTGGTCAGGTTAAGATTTTTACTGAATTGGGTCGTTTTATGCTGGCACCTCACGGTGCTTTGGTCACAAGAGTTACCCATAAGAAGGAAACCTACCGTACCTATCTAGGTGTGGATGCATCAGCAGTCAACCTCATGCGTCCAGCCATGTACGGAGCCTACCACCATATCACCAATCTGACTCATCCAGAAGGACCAGCTGAGGTGGTAGATGTGGTTGGTTCACTCTGTGAAAACAATGATAAATTTGCAGTGAATCGCGAACTGCCTCATACAGAAATCGGTGATTTGCTGGTAATTCATGATACAGGTGCTCACGGTTTTTCAATGGGCTACCAGTACAATGCTAAACTTCGTTCTGCGGAAATCCTCTATACCGAAGAAGGAAAAGCCCGTCAAATCCGCCGTGCAGAGCGCCCTGAGGACTACTTTGCAACCTTGTATGGCTTTGATTTTGAAGAATAAAATGATAAGTAATTGAAAATGAAATTGAAAAACAGATTGCTTTCTAAAAAATAGGCAAAAATCTTGTTTTTCCTTCAAGTCGTGATATAATAAAACTATAAAACGTTTTCAAGGAAGGTAACGATATGTCTGAAGAAACAATTGATTATGGACAAGTGACAGGAATGGTGCATTCGACAGAAAGCTTTGGGGCGGTAGATGGGCCTGGTATTCGCTTTATTGTCTTTTTGCAGGGCTGTCACATGCGTTGCCAGTATTGCCATAACCCAGATACTTGGGCGATGGAGTCCAATAAATCGCGTGAACGGACGGTAGATGATGTCTTGACAGAGGCCTTGCGCTACCGCGGTTTCTGGGGAAATAAGGGTGGGATTACAGTCAGTGGAGGAGAAGCCATCTTGCAGATTGATTTCCTGATTGCCCTCTTCACTAAGGCTAAGGAACAAGGAATCCACTGTACCTTGGATACCTGTGCGTTGCCTTTCCGTAATAAACCACGTTACCTTGAGAAGTTTGACAAACTCATGGCTGTCACTGACTTGGTCCTCTTGGATATCAAGGAAATCAACGAACAACAGCACAAGATTGTAACTAGCCAAACCAATAAAAATATCTTGGCCTGTGCCCAGTATCTATCAGATATTGGAAAACCTGTCTGGATTCGCCACGTGCTAGTTCCAGGATTGACAGATAGAGATGATGACTTGATTGAACTTGGTAAGTTCGTCAAGACCCTCAAAAATGTTGATAAGTTTGAAATTCTACCTTATCACACCATGGGTGAGTTCAAGTGGCGTGAACTGGGAATTCCATATTCCCTCGAAGGGGTCAAACCACCAACAGCAGACCGCGTCAAGAATGCTAAAAAACTCATGGATACCGAAAGTTATCAAGACTATATGAAACGTGTACATGGATAAAAAAGAAGCCTGATGGAAACATCGGGCTTTTGATACTCAATGAAAATCAAAGAGCAAACTAGGAAGCTAGCCGCAGGTTGCTCAAAACAGTGTTTTGAGGTTGTGGATAGAACTGACGAAGTCAGTAACATATATACGGCAAGGCGAAGCTGACGTGGTTTGAAGAGATTTTCGAAGAGTATGACTTGCAAAAAAGACTTAGCAAACCAGCTAAGCCTTTTTCTTATTATCTCGAACGTTGTTTTCCAGCGTTGCGATTTTTGTGTTTTTTCTTGCTTGTGATAGCAGTTGGTTGTTCAGGGGTAACGTCTTTTCGTCCGTTTGCTGTTGAGAAGGCACTTGTTTTTGGTGGATTCTTGGCTAGTTCTTCACGGACTTTTTTGCGAAGTTTTGGACGAACGATATAGTTGACGATAAACTGTTGGAGAATCATCATGAAACCACCGACAACCCAGTAAAGTGTGACACTGGCTGGTGAAATGAGGGAGAAGACAACAATCGTGATTGGGCTTACGTAAGCCATTTTCTTGATTTGTTCTCTTTGCGTTTCGTCTTCTACTCCGTGAAGTGAAAGGAGCGATTGAAGATAGTAAAGGACACCTGCGCAGGCAACCAAAATCATACTTGGAGAACCTAGAGGAATGCCTAGGTAGCTTGCTTGAGCAACCCCTTCAGTATGTTGGGCAGCAAAGTAAATTGCAGAGAAGAAAGGCATTTGAAGGAGGATAGGGAAACATCCTACACCACCAAACATGCTGATGCCGTGCTCTTTTTGAGCGGCAAAGAGAGCTTGTTGGGCTTCGAGTTTTTCTTCTTGAGTAGTCGCTTCCTTGAGACGTGTTTGGTGTGGCTCAAGGACGTGCTTGAGGGCGTTCATCTTTTCAGAGTGAAGCGTTGCCTTCCATGATTGGTAGATACCAAGTGGCAAGATAATCAAGCGCACGATAATGGTTACGATGATGATAGCGACACCGAAGCCTAGACCTTTATCAGTAGCGAAGTACTTGATAGCTTCAGCCATAGGCGCTCCAATCGTATTCCAAATAAATCCTATTGGCTTTCCTGTGGCTTTATCGACGCTAACACAGCCAGTCAAGACAAGCAACATAGCCACTCCCATAGCTGAGAGTGCAAAACGTTTAATAGATTTCACTGTTTTTATTCCTTCTTTAAAAATTATACCTTTCTATTCTACTGTTTTTTTACAAAATATACAATAGTTCTAGAGACCTAATTTGCGATTTTAAAGTCAGGGTAGGGAGGAAAGTTGCTTAGTTTGACATCTAAGTAGCTGACTTTTGAAAAAGGTGTGGGTCCTTTGCGGATTTCTTGGATAAATTTCGCCATGATAGCGGATGAGTCTGCTTGGGCTAAGATTTCCACTGTGCCATCGTCATTATTCCATACCCGACCTGTGATGCCACCAATTTCAAGCGCCAGGCTGTAAACACCCCAACGAAAGCCGACTCCCTGCACCCTACCTTGGGCAATCATTCTAACCTTTTGCATACCAAACCCCTTTGATTGTGTTATAATATTTCTATGACTATTATAACCTCAAAAGCCAATTCTGTGGTAAAAAATGCCAAGAAATTACACCAAAAAAAATACCGCAAGTCTGCTTATTTGATTGAAGGCTGGCACTTGTTTGAAGAAGCTGTCCAAGCTGGAGTGACGATTGAGAAAATCTTTGCCCTAGAAAGTTATCGAGATCAGTTAGCTGCCTTTCCGCAAACTGTCTGGGTTTCAGAGGATATTTTGCTAGATTTGGCGGATTCTCAGACTCCACAGGGAATTGTTGCGGTGGTTCAAAAAGAAGAAGTAGGACAAGTTGATTTTAGTCAGGGCAAGTTCTTGTTTTTGGAAGATGTGCAAGATCCTGGTAATGTGGGAACTATCATTCGAACTGCGGATGCAGCAGGTTTTACTGGAGTGATTGTTTCAGATAAGTCGGCAGATATCTACAGTCTCAAGACCTTGCGTTCGATGCAAGGCAGTCATTTCCATCTGCCCATTTACCGGATGTCGAGTCAAGCGCTTCTTAAGGAAACCAAAGAGGCAGCTATCCCTGTGCTAGCAACAACCCTATCTAAAGATTCTGTTGATTACAGAGAACTGCCTCCTATAGAAAATTTTGTACTAGTCATGGGAAATGAGGGGCAAGGAATTAGTCCCCTCATGGCTGAAAGTGCAGATCAATTGGTCCATATTAGCATGAAGGGTCAGGCCGAGAGTCTCAATGTTGCCGTTGCAGCTGGTATTTTAATTTTCCATTTAAGCTAATTTTAACTTTCTTTGTTATAATCAAGGAAAGATGTTCATAGAAAAGGAGAAAAGATGAATCACACTATTATTCATGACCGCGCAGGTCTCAATCAATTTTACGCTAAGGTTTATGCCTTTGTTGGTCTAGGAATCGGACTATCCGCTTTGGTATCAGGCCTTATGTTGACGGTCTTTCAGTCTCAGTTGGTTTACTTTTTGATGCAGGGGCGTCTCTGGTTGACCATTGCTACTTTTGCGGAGTTGGCCTTGGTTTTCGTTGCCAGCAGTATGGCTTCAAAGAATAGTCCAGCGGCTCTTCCAGTATTTTTACTTTACTCAGTATTAAACGGCTTTACCCTTAGTTTCGTGGTAGCCTTCTATACTCCAGGTACAGTTTTATCTGCCTTTGTGTCGAGCGCCCTTCTCTTCTTTGTCATGGCGGCAGTTGGTATCTTCACCAAGAAAGATTTGAGTGGGATTGGTCGGGCTATGATGGCGGCTCTTATCGGTTTGATTATTGCTATGGTGGTCAATATTTTCTTGTCTAGCGGTTTCTTTGATTATATGATTAGCGTAGCCATGGTTTTGGTCTTCTCAGGGCTGATTGCTTGGGACAACCAAAGAATTCGCCTTGCCTATGAACAATCACAAGGTCGTGTAGCGACAGGTTGGGTTGTGTCAATGGCTCTCAGTATCTATCTTGATTTTATCAATCTTTTCCTAAGTATTCTACGTATCTTCGGTCGCAATGACTAAAGGTCCCTAACATCAGTGTTCGAAGGAGCACTGATTTTTTTATATTTGGTCTTTTCTTTTCTTGGAAATAGGTGTATAATGCTTTTAATTAATTTTTTGAGGAGTAGTTTATGAAGAAAAGTTTTATTCACCAACAAGAAGAAATTTCCTTTGTCAAAAACACTTTTACCCAGTATTTAAAAGACAAACTAGAAGTTGTCGAAGTTCAAGGTCCTATCTTGAGTAGGGTCGGTGACGGGATGCAGGATAACCTGTCTGGTGTGGAAAATCCAGTATCTGTCAAGGTTTTGCAGATTCCTGATGAAACCTATGAAGTGGTGCACTCACTTGCTAAGTGGAAACGCCATACTTTGGCTCGTTTTGGTTTCGGTGAGGGTGAGGGTCTCTTTGTCCACATGAAGGCCCTTCGTCCAGACGAGGATTCGCTGGATGCGACCCACTCTGTCTTTGTGGATCAGTGGGACTGGGAAAAGGTCATTCCAAATGGTCAACGTAATATTGCCTACCTAAAAGAAACAGTTGAGAAGATTTACAAGGCCATTCGCCTTACGGAGCTAGCTGTTGAAGCTCGCTATGATATCGAGTCTATCTTGCCAAAACAAATCACCTTTATCCATACAGAAGAGTTGGTAGAACGCTACCCAGACTTGACTCCAAAAGAACGTGAAAATGCTATCTGTAAAGAATTCGGTGCAGTTTTCTTGATTGGTATCGGTGGTGAATTACCAGACGGTAAACCGCACGATGGACGTGCACCAGACTACGATGACTGGACAAGCGAGTCTGAAAATGGCTACAAGGGTCTAAATGGTGATATTCTTGTTTGGAATGAGTCTCTGGGTGGAGCCTTTGAGTTGTCTTCTATGGGAATCCGTGTAGATGAAGAAACGCTTCGTCGTCAGGTTGCCATCACAGGTGATGAAGACCGCTTGGAATTGGAATGGCACAAGGCTTTGTTGAATGGCCTATTCCCATTGACAATCGGTGGAGGAATCGGACAATCTCGGATGGCTATGTTCCTACTTCGTAAGAAACATATCGGAGAAGTGCAAACAAGTGTTTGGCCTCAAGAAGTCCGCGATACTTACGAAAATATTTTGTAGAGAATCGAACCGCAAGGTTCGGTTTTCTTTCTCTTTTCGCCTATAATTTGGTATAATAAACGGTATGAAAATCGTATCAGGAATCTATGGGGGACGTCCCCTCAAGACACTAGAAGGCAAGACGACAAGACCCACTTCGGATAAGGTTAGGGGAGCCATTTTTAACATGATTGGTCCCTACTTTGAAGGGGGACGAGTCTTGGACCTGTATGCAGGTAGTGGTGGTTTATCTATCGAGGCAGTCTCGCGTGGCATGTCCAGCGCTGTTTTGGTGGAACGAGAACGTAAGGCTCAGGCTATCGTGGCTGAAAATATTCAGATGACCAAGGAAGTTGGAAAATTTGAGCTCCTCAAGATGGATGCAGAAAGGGCATTGGAACAGGTATCTGGGGAATTTGACCTCATTTTCTTAGACCCTCCTTATGCCAAGGAACAAATCGTAGCAGATATTGAAAAAATGGCTGAGAGAGAGCTTTTTTCTGAAGATGTCATGGTCGTGTGTGAGACGGATAAAGCCGTTGAACTTCCAGAAGAAATTGCCTGCCTGGGTATCTGGAAGGAAAAAATTTATGGAATTAGTAAGGTGACAGTTTATGTCAGATAAGATTGGCTTATTCACAGGCTCATTTGATCCGATGACAAATGGGCATCTGGATATGATTGAACGGGCGAGCAGACTCTTTGATAAGCTCTATGTCGGTATTTTTTTTAATCCCCACAAACAAGGATTTCTCCCTATCGAAAATCGTAAACGGGGGCTAGAAAAGGCTTTGGAACATTTGGGGAATGTTGAAGTCGTGTTTTCTCATGATGAATTGGTGGTTGATGTTGCAAAAAGACTGGGGGCTACTTTCCTAGTGCGAGGCTTGAGAAATGCGTCGGATTTGCAATATGAAGCCAGTTTTGATTACTACAACCATCAGCTGTCTCCTAATATAGAGACCATTTATTTACATAGTCGACCTGAACATCTCTATCTCAGTTCATCCGGTGTTAGAGAACTTTTGAAGTTTGGTCAGGGTATTGCCTGCTCTGCTCCTGAGAGTATTTTGGAGGAAATAAGAAATGAAAAAAAAGATTAGATGGCCCTTATATGTCATTGCGGCCTTGATTGTGACTTTCTTGGCGTTTGTAGTGCCTTTGCCTTATTATATAGAGGTTCCAGGTGGTTCGGAAGATATTCGCCAAGTCCTTAAAGTAAATGACACAGAAGATAAGGAAGCTGGGGCCTATCAATTCGTTACGGTTGGTGTCCAGCACGCTACTTTAGCCCATATGATTTATGCTTGGTTGACGCCTTTTACAGATATTCGTAGTGCCCAAGAGACTACAGGTGGTTCTTCCGATGTTGAATTTATGCGGATCAATCAATTTTACATGCAAACATCGCAAAATATGGCCAAGTATCAAGGACTAAAAACAGCTGGTAAAGATATCGAACTCAAATACCTTGGGGTTTATGTTTTGACTGTGACGGATAATTCGACCTTTAAAGGGATTCTCAACATCTCTGATACGGTCACAGCAGTCAATGATCAAACCTTTGACAGTTCCAAAGACTTGATTGATTACGTCAATTCTCAAAAACTAGGGGACTCCGTCAAGGTCACCTATGAAGAGGATGGGCAAACCAAGTCTGCAGAAGGTAAGATTATCACCTTGGAAAATGGCAAAAATGGAATTGGAATCGGTTTGATTGACCGTACGGAAGTGACCAGTGATGTCCCAATTCGCTTTTCAACAGCTGGTATTGGCGGTCCAAGTGCAGGTCTCATGTTTAGTCTGGCTATCTATACCCAAATAGCTGACCCTGGCCTTCGTAATGGCCGCATTGTTGCCGGTACAGGAACCATTGACCGCGATGGTAATGTGGGAGACATTGGAGGTATCGATAAGAAAGTTGTAGCTTCGGCTAGAGAAGGTGCTGCTATTTTCTTTGCCCCTGATAACCCTGTTAGCGAAGAAGAACAAAAAGCACATCCTGATGCGAAAAATAACTACCAAACAGCCCTGGAAGCAGCTAAAACAATCAAGACAGATATGAAAATCGTGCCTGTTAAAACCCTACAAGATGCAATTGATTACTTGAAAAACAATCCCTAGTTTTTAAGTGAAGTTTCCAAACTAGCGCACAAACAGAGAAGATGGTATAATAGTCAAATGGTTCAATTATTATTCACTCTAAGCAGTCACATGCTCTTTATTTATGTGAGTTTTTACCTTTTAAAGAATCTTGTTAGATGGGAAAAGGTTTTAAAAGTGACAGCTGAGAATACAGGAAAAGTTCGTTTACTAGTAGCCTTTTTCAGCATTGTAATGGGCTACATCATGAGTTCTTTCTTTATCAGCCTATATCAGTTGTGGCAAGAAGCGCTTAGAGGATTATTATAAAATCAAATGTAAAGGAAATAAGTATGGAAAAAATTGTGGTTCAAGGTGGCGATAATCGTCTGGTAGGAAGTGTTACGATCGAAGGAGCAAAGAATGCAGTCTTGCCCTTGTTGGCAGCGACTATTCTAGCAAGTGAAGGAAAGACCGTCTTGCAGAATGTTCCTATCTTGTCAGATGTGTTCACTATGAATCAGGTGGTTCGTGGTTTGAATGCCAAGGTGGATTTTAATGAAGAAGATCATCTTGTTGAGGTGGACGCGACTGGCGATATCACTGAGGAAGCTCCTTACAAGTATGTCAGCAAGATGCGTGCATCTATCGTTGTCTTGGGACCAATTCTTGCCCGTGTAGGTCATGCCAAGGTATCCATGCCAGGTGGTTGTACGATTGGTAGCCGTCCTATTGATCTTCATTTGAAAGGTCTGGAAGCTATGGGGGCTAAGATTAGTCAGACAGCTGGTTATATCGAAGCCAAGGCTGATCGCTTACATGGAGCTCATATCTACATGGACTTCCCAAGTGTTGGTGCTACGCAGAACTTGATGATGGCAGCGACTCTGGCTGATGGCGTGACAGTGATTGAAAATGCTGCGCGTGAGCCTGAGATTGTTGACCTGGCCATTCTCCTCAATGAAATGGGAGCTAAGGTTAAGGGTGCTGGTACAGAGACCATTACCATTACCGGTGTTGAGAAACTTCATGGTACGACTCACAATGTAGTCCAAGACCGTATCGAAGCAGGAACCTTTATGGTGGCTGCTGCCATGACTGGTGGTGATGTCTTGATTCGAGACGCTGTCTGGGAGCACAACCGTCCCTTGATTGCCAAATTGCTTGAAATGGGAGTGGAAGTGACGGAGGAGACTGAAGGGATTCGAGTTCGCTCTCAACTAGAAAATTTAAAAGCTGTTCATGTGAAAACCTTGCCCCACCCAGGATTTCCAACAGATATGCAGGCTCAATTTACAGCCTTGATGACCGTCGCAAAAGGGGAATCAACTATGGTGGAGACAGTTTTTGAAAATCGTTTCCAACACTTAGAAGAAATGCGTCGCATGGGTTTACATTCTGAGATTATCCGTGATACAGCTCGTATTGTTGGTGGACAGCCTTTGCAGGGAGCAGAAGTTCTTTCAACTGACCTTCGTGCCAGTGCTGCCTTGATTTTGACAGGTTTGGTAGCACAAGGAGAAACTGTAGTTGGTAAATTGGTTCACTTGGATAGAGGTTACTACCGTTTCCATGAGAAGTTGGCGCAGCTAGGTGCTAAGATTCAGCGGATTGAGGCAAGTGATGAAGATGAATAAGAAATCAAGCTACGTAATCAAGCGTTTACTTCTAGTCGTTTTGGTACTGTTTTTAGGTGCTCTGGCCCTAGGTATCGGCTTAATGGTAGGTTATGGAATCTTGGGCAAGGGTCAAGATCCATGGGCCATCCTGTCTCCAGCAAAATGGCAGGAATTGATTCATAAATTTACAGGAAATTAGGCTGGGAGACCAGCCTTTTTCTAAAGATAAGGAGAAATATGAACAAAAAAACAAGACAGACACTAATCGGACTGCTAGTGTTATTGCTTTTATCGGCAGGGAGTTAGTATATCAAGCAGCTGCAGTCGACAGCTAATAGTCCCAAAACCAAGCTTAGTCAGAAAAAACAAGCGTCTGAAGCTCCTAGTCAAGAATTGGCAGAAAGTGTCTTAACAGATGCAGTCAAGAGTCAAATAAAAGGGAGTCTGGAGTGGAATGGCTCAGGTGCTTTTATCGTCAATGGTAATAAAACAAATCTAGATGCCAAGGTTTCAAGTAAGCCCTACGCTGATAATAAAACAAAGACAGTGGGCAAGGAAACAGTGCCAACCGTAGCTAATGCCCTCTTGTCTAAGGCTACTCGCCAGTACAAGAATCGTGAAGAAACTGGGAATGGTTCGACTTCTTGGACTCCTCCAGGCTGGCATCAGGTTAAGAATCTAAAGGGTACTTATACCCATGCGGTCGATAGAGGTCACTTGTTAGGCTATGCCTTAATCGGTGGCTTGGATGGTTTTGATGCCTCAACAAGCAATCCTAAAAACATTGCTGTCCAGACAGCTTGGGCAAATCAGGCACAGGCCGAGGATTCGACTGGTCAAAACTACTATGAAAGTATGGTACGTAAAGCCTTGGACCAAAACAAGCGTGTCCGTTACCGTGTAACCCTTTATTACGCTTCAAACGAGGACTTAGTTCCTTCAGCTTCACAGATTGAAGCTAAGTCTTCAGACGGAGAATTGGAATTTAATGTCCTAGTTCCCAATGTTCAAAAAGGGCTTCAACTGGATTACCGAACTGGAGAAGTAACGGTAACTCAGTAAAAGATAACATAAACTCCTATGTCACTTGTGGATATAGGAGTTCTTTCTTACTAGTTTAAGCAGGGATACAATAGACACTGATACTCAATTAAAATCAAAGTGCAAACTAGGAAGCTAGCCGCAGGTTGCTCAAAGCACAGCTTTGAGGTTGCAGATAAAGCTGACATGGTTTGAAGAGATTTTCGAAGAGTATGAGAAAAAATAATATGTACTGGACTATATTTTGTGATATAATAAAGGATAAGATACTATTTTAGGAGAAGAACTATGGAAGACCCAAGTAGTCAGAATTTGTTGCTACAATTTGTTTTATTGTTTATCTTGACGGTGTTAAATGCCTTTTTCTCAGCCACAGAAATGGCCATGGTGTCACTTAACCGTGCGCGGGTTGAACAAAAGGCAGAAGAAGGAGATAGACGCTATATCCGTCTGCTGAAGGTACTAGAAAATCCTAACCACTTTTTATCAACCATTCAAGTAGGGATTACCCTGATTACGATCTTATCAGGGGCGAGTTTGGCAGACACTCTGGGACGAGAAATTGCATCTTGGCTTGGAAATGGCGAAACAGCTTATGCCGTTGCAAGTTTTCTATCTTTAGCATTTTTGACTTATATTTCCATCGTTTTTGGGGAATTGTATCCTAAGAGAATCGCTCTTAATCTAAAGGATGCCTTGGCGATTCGTACAGCGCCAGTTATCATTGGGCTTGGGAAACTAGTTAGTCCCTTTGTTTGGCTCTTATCTGCATCTACCAATCTCTTGAGTAACTTGACTCCTATGACTTTTGACGATGCTGACGAAAAAATGACCCGTGATGAAATTGAGTACATGCTGACAAATAGTGAAGAAACACTAGATGCTGACGAAATTGAGATGTTACAAGGGATTTTTTCACTGGATGAATTAATGGCCAGAGAAGTCATGGTTCCTCGAACAGATGCCTTCATGGTCGATATTCAGGATGATAGTCAAACCATCATCCAAAGTATTTTAAAACAAAATTATTCTCGTATCCCTGTCTATGATGGGGATAAGGATAACGTGATTGGGATCATTCACACCAAGAGTCTCCTTAAGGCGGGCTTTATGGACGGTTTTGACAATATTGTTTGGAAGAAAATCTTACAAGATCCACTTTTTGTTCCTGAAACTATTTTTGTGGATGACTTGTTAAAAGAACTGCGCAATACCCAAAGACAAATGGCAATCTTGCTGGATGAATACGGTGGGATGGCTGGTTTGGTGACCCTAGAAGACCTCTTAGAGGAAATCGTTGGGGAAATCGATGACGAAACAGATAAGGCTGAAATCGAAGTTCATAAAATTGGAGAAGATACTTATATTGTTCAAGGTACCATGAATCTCAATGATTTTAATGACTACTTTGATGTTGAACTGGAAAGTGATGACGTTGATACCATCGCTGGTTACTATTTGACAGGAGTTGGGACCATTCCAACGACTGAGAAACTCAGCTATGAATTGGTAAGCCAAAACAAACAGATTATCCTAACCAATGATAAGGTGAAAAATGGACGTGTTACAAAGGTAAAAGTCCAAATTACCGAAGTTGAAATAGAAGAAGAAACAGAGTAAACTAGAGGCTTTTGTCACCATGTGTGATGAAGCTTTTTTCAGTTGATTTCAAAAGAGGATTATGCCTTCGAAAAAACTCAGCTCCAAACTTGCACCAAAAGTTCTTTAAATCTATCCCTAATTATCTGAAGAAAAAGAAAAAGCCCTTCAAACGGGGCTTTCTGTTCATTTGCAACTTGATAAATCAAGTTATAGAAGGCGGTAGACGGATTTGAACCGACGATCAAGCTTTTGCAGAGCCGTGCCTTACCACTTGGCTATACCGCCTTAACGTTTATTATTATACCTTGAAAATGATTTTCAGTCAATAGCTTTTTCAGATTTTTTGTGTTAATAAGCCTAAATATTCTGAAAATTCGTTTACTTTTCTTGAAATATCTTGAAATATATGGTATAATTAATAATAACCTATACTTTATAAGAGGAGTAAATAAATGAAAAAAAGTCAAGTGCTTGCTGTAGCGGGAGCTACCTTATTAGCGTCAGGAGTTCTAGCTGCGTGTTCAAACACTAGTTCAAATAATGCTAAACTAGCAAAAGATTACCAATATGTTTATCAAACAGATCCAGAAACTTTGGATTATATCGTCAGCAATATCGACTCAACATCATTCGTCACAACAAATGCTGTAGATGGTTTGTTGGCTAATGATAAATATGGTAACCTGGTTCCTTCTATTGCTGAATCATGGACAGTTTCAAAAGATGGTTTGACTTATACCTATAAAATCCGTAAGGATGCTAAATGGGTGACAGCAGAGGGAGAAGAGTACGCTCCTGTCACTGCTAAAGACTTCGTTACTGGTTTGAAACACGCCGTAGATGGAAAATCAAAAGGACTTTCAATCGTTAGCTCTTCTATTAAGGGATTAGAAGCCTATATCAAGGGTGAAACAAGCGATTTTTCAACCGTTGGTGTAAAAGCACTTGATGATCAAACACTAGAATATACCTTGAACCAGCCAGAAACTTTCTGGAATGACAAGACAACTAGTGGTGTTTTGATGCCGGTTAATGAAGAATTCTTAACTTCAAAAGGGGAAGGTTTTGGTGCCCCAACAGATGCCAACTCTATTCTTTATAAC
>CAJPJN010000005.1:0-23804 GCA_905369855.1 Streptococcus oralis
ACCAAGTCTTTTAAGTGAATAATAACTGACGAATCCCTGCCAAATCCTCCATATCCAAGTCGTTTTTTAAATAATAAACTGGGGTCTGTTCCTTCTTATGAATAGGGTTATTGGTAACCAGTAAATCATAATATCGACTAGAATCATAGGCTTCAATAGTAATAAAACGATTGTATTCCAAATACCGTTTCAAAATGGCTGCCATTCTTGAAAAGACAAGAAAACCAGATGTCAAATCAAGACCAATCCGCATATGTTGACCACCATTTTCAGCCATATATTCGATTAACTGGAGCCATTCCCAGAGAATTTTCTTATCCAAATCCGTCCCCTGCTGAAAGGCAGGTAGAGCATGAAAAATCTCCTCTGCCGTTCCCCTAAAATCATGTTCCATCAACAAATAAGGATGACGATTCTCTAACTGGTACTTGTAGCGGTCCTGTAAAATATAGCCCTTATAGAGATAGACTTGAGCACAAAGCTGACTGAGTTCATAGGTAACGTGATCCTCTGTATAATCCCCCAGCAACTCCTCCTTCTTCATTTCTTGAATCAATTGTGTCAGTAAATCTGCCAACTGCCCTCCAAAACCAAGGATATACTCCATAGTATGAAGAGGAAGAATGCGATGAGATAGGAGGAAAGAGAAGAAAATCATCATCTCCCCATCCTCAGTTCCTAGAGGAAGGTGTTGTCCAGCAAAAAAGGACGGAGCCTTTCTCAGCAAACGAAGGTAGAAAATATTGTCAAAATACCCTCGCATTTTCTCTTCTATCACTTGGAACTGACAAGCATTAACCCGAAGACGCTGTTGACTGATATGAGCCCAGAGAACCAAGTCCAATTTCTGACCCGAAGACAAACTTGCACCGCAGATTTCTTCTAAAGTGGCAATCTCCTGTTTTCTCTCTGGTTTCTGCATGTGACCTTCCCATTCCTGACTCGACCAGACCTTGCGGAAAAGACAGAAATAGAAATAGCGAATCTGATGCTCTGGACCTCGCCAACGTCCATTTTGGATGGATAAGTCAAATTCTGACAAAATCTGATTCAAACTAGCTAAGTGGCGACCAAGCGTAGCCTCACTAATCATCAATTCTTGAGCCAGCTGATGGGCTAAAAACTGTTGGTGGTAGAGAAGATAAACAAGAATCTGGTATTTAACAGCATTCTCCAAAAACAGGCTCCGAATATCTCTCCCCTTGGTCGCTGCACCGATCGATAGACGCAGATTTTCATCTTCTAAGTGAATAGTCAGCTCTAAGCCACTGTCCAAAGCCTTGTCATTGAGTAGGGTGACATATTTGGTTAGGGTTGCTTTTGAAAATCCTGTTTCCTCCATTACAGCCTTGACAGTCGTCTGAGACTCTTGTAATAGAAAGGAAAGGATTGAAAATTGGCCAGATTCGGCCTTTTCCATCAAGTCTCCTAAATACATTTGTTACCCCTTTCATTTTCTACCTTAAGCATAGCATAAATCTTACAAATGCTGAAATAATCTGTTTCTCTTTTTATTTTCATGCTGATTTCCTGGTCCATTATCCTGAAAATCAGCAAACACACGGCTCCCCCTTTGGGCATTTTTATGCTAAAATAGTAGCTATGGATAAAATTATTAAAACTATATCAGAAAGCGGAGCCTTTCGTGCTTTTGTCCTTGACAGCACAGAAACCGTCCGCACTGCTCAAGAAAAACACCAAACCCAAGCTAGCTCAACTGTAGCGCTTGGTCGAACTCTTATCGCTAGCCAGATTCTCGCAGCCAATGAAAAAGGAAATACTAAACTAACAGTTAAGGTGCTGGGATCTAGCTCACTAGGTGCCATCATCACCGTCGCTGATACCAAGGGGAACGTCAAAGGTTACGTTCAAAATCCTGGTGTCGATATCAAAAAGACTGCAACTGGTGAAGTCCTAGTCGGACCTTTTGTTGGAAATGGTCAATTCCTCGTTATCACAGACTACGGTACTGGAAATCCTTACAACTCTATGACTCCCCTCATCTCTGGGGAAATCGGTGAAGACCTTGCCTTTTACCTGACTGAGAGCCAACAAACACCTTCAGCAGTTGGTCTCAATGTCCTTTTGGACGAAGAAGACAAGGTTAAGGTTGCAGGTGGTTTCCTAGTCCAAGTCTTGCCAGGAGCCAAGGAAGAAGAGATTGCTCGCTTTGAGAAACGCATCCAAGCAATGCCAGCTATCTCAACTCTTCTCGAAAGTGAAGACCATATCGAAGCCCTCCTTAAAGCAATCTACGGTGACGAGGCCTACAAGCGTCTTTCTGAAGAAGAAATCCGTTTCCAATGTGACTGTAGCCATGAGCGCTTTATGAACGCTCTTGCTAGCCTTCCAAGCTCAGACTTACAGGAAATGAAAGAGGAAGACCACGGGGCAGAAATCACTTGTCAATTCTGCCAAACTACTTACAACTTTGATGAAAACGACCTGGAGGAACTCATTCGTGACAAATCTTAATACACCTTTTATGATTGGCAATGTTGAGATTCCCAATCGTACCGTTTTAGCACCCATGGCTGGCGTGACCAACTCAGCCTTTCGTACCATCGCAAAAGAGCTCGGAGCTGGACTCGTTGTCATGGAAATGGTCTCTGACAAGGGAATCCAATACAACAACGAAAAAACCCTGCACATGCTTCATATCGATGAAGGCGAAAACCCAGTCTCTATCCAACTTTTTGGTAGCGATGAAGACAGCCTAGCACGCGCAGCAGAATTCATCCAAGAAAACACTAAGACCGATATCGTGGATATCAACATGGGCTGCCCAGTTAACAAAATCGTGAAGAACGAAGCTGGCGCTATGTGGCTCAAGGACCCAGACAAGATTTACTCTATCATCAACAAGGTTCAATCTGTCCTTGATATCCCACTTACTGTCAAAATGCGTACCGGCTGGGCTGACCCATCTCTGGCAGTAGAAAATGCCCTCGCTGCTGAAGCTGCAGGTGTTTCTGCCCTCGCCATGCATGGCCGTACCCGTGAGCAAATGTATACAGGTCACGCAGACCTTGAGACCCTTCACAAGGTCGCTCAAGCTTTGACCAAGATTCCCTTCATCGCCAACGGTGATATCCGTACGGTCCAAGAAGCCAAACAACGCATCGAAGAAGTCGGTGCTGACGCAGTTATGATTGGCCGCGCTGCCATGGGAAATCCCTACCTCTTCAACCAAATCAACCATTACTTTGAAACAGGAGAAATCCTACCTGATTTGACCTTTGAAGACAAGATGAAAATCGCCTACGAACACTTGAAACGCTTGATTAACCTCAAAGGGGAAAACGTCGCAGTTCGTGAATTCCGTGGCCTCGCTCCTCACTACCTCCGTGGAACATCTGGCGCTGCCAAACTCCGTGGAGCCATTTCACAAGCTAGCACCCTAGCAGAGATTGAGGCACTCTTGCAGTTGGATAAGGCTTAAAATGGTTCATACTGCTCTACTGATTATCGATATGCAAAAAGCATTTGATAGCCCTATCTGGGGAGAACGAAATAACCCTCAAGCTGAACATCAAGCATTGAGGTTACTAGCATACTTTCGTAAACACGCTCTTCCAGTCTTACATGTTCAACACATATCTGACAATCCCCAGTCGCAATTTCATAACAAACAAAATCAGGAGTTTAAAAGTGGATTTGAACCAGTTGCTTCAGAACCTGTCTTTAAAAAAACGGTTAATAGCGCCTTTATTGGAACAAATCTTGAAACATATTTACGAAAAAATCAGATTTGTCATTTAGTCGTTGTTGGTTTGACTCTGCCTCATTGTGTATCTACTACGACACGAATGGCAGCAAATCTTGGTTTTGAAGTCACTCTACTAGCAGATGCTACTGCCAGTTTTACCCTATCTAACAAAAACGGTCAGACCATCTCTCCTGAGACTATCCATGAGATTCATCTCCTTTCTCTACAAGATGAATTTGCTCAAATTCTTACTACAGAAGAATTTTTAACCCAAGTATGAGTATAAAAGAATCCGTCTACTCTTATTGAGCTGACGGATTTTCTTTGACTGTAAAAATTCAAATACTGAGAGCTATTATTGATTCAAAGCAACACTGGAAACTTTACCATCCGCTCCTGTTGTAATTTGGATGATTTTTCCTCCACCAATTTTGGCATTATACTTACCATCATCAAGAGTATAAGAATAGCCTTTGATAGAGTAATTTTCTTTCTTTCCATCAGCAGATTCTACTGTAAATTGACCACCTGATGAAACTGTGATGGTTTCGCCATTTGCTCCCTTCCAATTGCCCGCTGCAGCTGAGAAATCACCATCTACCATGGTTAAAACACCCTTGTAGCGTTTATTTTGCTCTGCTTGTTTGTCTTGAAGTTTGCGGTCAGTTGTAGGATCATAGCTTGATTGGTTAGACTGGGCTTGAGAATCCTGTTGAGTTGAAGGAATCTGAGCAGGAGTTTGTTGACTAGCCACTTCTTGACCTTGTCTTTGCTCTGGTGCAGGTGCCGCTTGTGATGGTGTTGCACTTACTGAGGACTGGTCGGTAGATGCCTTGGCCTTTTCAGATGAAGCTGAACTTGAGGACTTCTGAGTCTTGCTTTCTTTGCTAGCAGAAGCTGCTTTAGAGCTTGATGATTGGCTTGTCTTAGCAGAACTGCTTGCTTGAGTTGTTTCCTTTTTATTTCCACAAGCTCCTAATAGCAAGGTAGAAGCCAATACAGTTGCTGCCATCAATTTGATATAGGTTTTCTTTTTCATTTTTCTACTCCTTTGTAATATTTTAGAAATATAAAGAAATCTTTTTGTAATATAATTGTAACATTCCGATTTAAATATGTCAACAATTTATCTAAACTATTTTAAAAATCTCACATAATTTAGACACCTTTACTCCTCCTACTCTTCTATTCGTAATAAAACAGAAAAACAGGAGATTTTCCTATTAAAAGTTTGAATTTATTTTTTTGTAATCGCTTGCATCTTTAAGTGCAAAGGAATATAATAACATTGAAACAGGATATAGGAGGTATAGGTTTATGTCAAACAAGTATTACAAATATCTGCCTTGGTTGATTTTGGGAGCTATTGGCTCTTATCAATCAGCCACTTACTATGCGCGAACTGCATTTGATGTCTTCTATCTGACTACAATCTTTTTGATTGTTTATATCGCTTTGTTATTTTTACATGAGAACTATCTCAAGTATCGATACAAAGACTTCTTTACTCACCTGTTGAGCAATTCTAAGAAAGATAGCCATCCCTAAAACAGTTGCAACAGCAAATCAAACTAATAAATGCAAATAAAGAGGTCGGGAACTTTTCCCGACCTCATTTTTTATTTCAATCGATAGGTTTTTCTTGGTTTCTTTTTAGGCACTCGTTTGAGTCCAACTTCTTCTACATATTCTCCGTATTTTACGAGAAAGTTATTGCTGACGATTGGACGACCGGGGTTGATAAGATTGACCAGTTCAGTCCCTTCATAGACAGTGAACTCCTCCTCCAGCAGATAGAGGAAGGTCGGATTCCAGTCGAGACGGCCTTGGATTCGTTTGATTGATTCTTGGATAATGGCATAATGGTCAAAAGCGAAGGCTTGCTCCTCCAACTCTACTCCCTCTATGTAGCATTTTCCTGTCTGAAAATCGACATCTACAAAAACCACATCCCTAGCATCGTCTCCTGCTTGAACAAGTTCTAATGCACGACTAGGCAGATACACCAAATGGGCAATGGTCACAGTCCACCCCCGTGGATCACGCCCGGGGGTCGATACGGTCATTAATTGCTCGATTTTTTCCAAAGGTAGATCGAGATTGACTTCTTCTCTCACTTCACGCTGACAGGCATGTGCAGCATCTTCTCCCTTGTCCATAAAGCCTCCAACCAGAGCCAAACAATTTTGATATGGATGAGCCTTGCGACGAATTAATAAGAGCTTGATCTTTCCTTCGACAAAGCAGTAGGCTACCATATCCACCGTCACACTTGGTTTTTCGTATTGAGGGAGTTCCTGCTTGTAGTACCAGTCTAAAAACTCCTCCTGACTGGCATGGATTTCATAATATTCTTTTTCCGTCATCCCGGCTGGAATCTTTATGTCCGTCATCTTATGCCTCCTTACGAACTGCCTTAGTCCATTGGTACCATCCCACTAGACTGTTAAGTGTGTAAACCCAGTACATCCCTTGGATATGGATATTTTCACCCCACCAGAGATAAATACTAAAGAGATTGGTTGCAATCCAGAAAATCCATTGCTCACGATAGAGACGTGTCATCAAGAGCTGACCGACACCATTGGTCGCATCGGTAACACTATCACGGAAAGGGCGAGCACTATGGATACTTTGATAAGCTAAGCCCATACCAATCCAGATGATAGCAGTCAAGGACAAGTACTTGAACCAATCAAAAACAGATAATTTCTTGGCTTCAAAGTGAGATTCTTCTGCTTTTCCTTGGTCATTAATACGGTTGGACAACCAAGCATAGAGACCAATCGGCTGCATGACAAAGAAGTAAACAGTCGTCAAAACTTCACCATAAAAAGTTGCATTCATGGCCAAAATCAAATAGATAGCAGAGTTAATAGCCCCGAAAAGATAATTACTTGCACGCCCTTCTGCTACCAAGATAACACAGACAATCCCAGTCCAAGAGGCAAACAAGCTCATCCAGTCATGACTTTCTGTATTTTGCGTGAATTCCAAGATCAAGGGAACACTTGACAAGGCGATGAGATATAACCACTGGAAAAGGCTACGGCCCACAAAAAGATCTCTCCAGAGCAGGTTCATGATTCCTGCAAAGCCCATCTTGCGGGCTTCGGCATGGACATTTTTAAAATTTTCGATGAATTGTGTGATTTTTTCAGTTAGTTTTTTCATATTTTTCTCCTAATCTGCTTGGTAAATGGCATCAATAGCCACTTTTGCTGCTTCATAATTACCTAGATAATCCTCTGCTAGATAAACTAGTGGAATGGTGGTTAAATATCGCTCTCTCATCTGGTCCAAATGCTGGGAAAAACTTTGACGAATATGGTCTTCTGCCATGGTCATATCTCTAAAGCCGTCATTGACATAGGAGCCGACAGGTTGCACAAAGAGAATCAAGTCCCATTTCTCCTTAGCCAAGATCGAGGCAAAGAGATTATCAAAAGTCTCTCCCGATAAGTCCCCTTGATCCTCGGTCTCCATGTAATAATCATAGTAGCCCTTGGTTACTAAGGAGTTGGTGTCAGCTATCACTAGGCCTCGATTGGCATTACTGTCAATTAACTTAGAGGTCTGGTCATACTGCCCTAAAAGGAGATAGTAGTAATCCTTTGGAGTCAATTCATCGTCGCGGACATTGTTTTTGATCTGGTACTCACGCGCGTATTCCAGACTAACGGGCGCATCGTAATACCTTGCCAAATCCTTGGCCAGAGTGGTCTTCCCATTACTGGCACTTCCCATAATCAACACTTTCTTGGTAAACTGACGACGGAAAGGTTGAGCGATGTACTTCCAATATTTGCTTGGATTTTCTCGAATCATAGTTGCTGAAATACCAAACTTTCTTCCTTGCAGAACGGTCTCAAAGCCACGATTAGATAATTCTTGCTGGTAGTCTGCTTCTCCTACAAAGAAGATTAGTTCTTGCTGCTTTTCATTATAGGAAATCTCTGATAGCATCTGATCCAACCACTCCTGCCAGCCCATAGGATAACGAGGAAGGTTGGTTTCATCTAACTTACAAACTGAGGTCAACTCGTCATCACGAAAAGCCTCTCGGATATAGCGAAATCTTTTTTGAAGCGTTAAGCCTACCTGCTCCCCTCGGTCTCCCTCATAGCCTGAAACGACAACCCAGACCTGGTCACACTGCCGCTTCGCTCGCTGAATCAGATCGATATGTCCTTGATGAAGCGGAGCAAAGGTTCCAAATACCACTGCTGTTTTCTTTTTCATAAACGCATTACCTTTTTATAATTTTAGATATTTTCATTATCTATGTTTTTATTATAAACTATATTTTTGTTTTGTAAATAGTTTTTTATTGTTTTTTATAAAAAAGTAGCAAAAAAGAGAATCAAGATTTCTCCTTATTCTCCATTTTTATGCAATATCAAATTTTAACTGGCCTGCTTTAACACCAATCTTAAGTGTGCTACCTTCCACTAATTCTCCCTTGAGAAGAAGTTCTGCCAACTTGTCCTCCACTTCTGTTTGTAGGGTTCTGCGAAGTGGACGAGCTCCCATCTCTGGGTCATATCCTTGATTTGCCAACAATTTCAGTGCGGAAGCTTGTAATTTCAAGTCAATACCTTTTTCAGCCAAACTTGCCACTAAAGGTTTAACCATAATCTTCACCACTTCCTGCATATGGTCGCTAGACAGGCTATGGAAGACCACCTTTTCATCAATACGGTTGATAAACTCAGGTCTATAAGCCTTTTTCAGCTCTTCAAACATGCGTTTTTCCATATTTTCCTGATCAAAACGAATATCCTTAGCTCCAAAACCGACGGTCTTGTCATCCCGAAGGGCTGTCGCACCAAGGTTTGACGTCATGATGATAATGGTATTTGAAAAGTCGACCTTGCGGCCCTTGCTATCGGTCAAGACACCATCATCCAAGACCTGCAAGAGAACATTAAAGATATCTGGGTGGGCCTTCTCTACCTCGTCAAAAAGGAGAACAGAATAGGGTTTGTTACGAACCTTCTCCGTCAACTCCCCACCTTCTTCATAACCCACATAACCCGGAGGAGCTCCATTGAGACGGCTGGCTGCGAATTTCTCCATATACTCACTCATATCAAAGCGGATAAGGGCTGATTCGTCATCAAAGAGAACTTCTGCCAGAGCCTTGGCCAATTCGGTCTTACCGACACCTGTAGGTCCTAGGAACATAAAGGAACCAATCGGACGCTTATGACTGCGAATCCCTGACTGGTTGCGACGAATGGCACGGCTAATGCTTGAAACAGCTTGATCTTGACCGATGACACGTTTGTGCAGTTCAGCTTCCAGATTCAGGTATTTCTTAGCATCAGTCTGAGTCAGTTTTTGGACTGGAATACCTGATAAACGACTCAAGGTAGTCAAAATATCAGACTCTGTCACCAAGTCTTTATAGACAGGCACTTCCTCTTCTTTTGCGATTAGCTGAGCTGCCTGTTTCCACTTGCCATCCATCAAGGCCTTGTCAGCTGGACTCAAGCCTGAATCGTCTGCTTTTACATGCTTAGCCTTATTTTGCACTGTTGCCGCTGCCTCATCCAAGAGATCGATAGCAGAGTCTGGCAAGTGACGACTAGTCAAGTAGCGATGTGCCATCTTGACAGCTGTTTCAACCGCTTCATCTGTGATTTGCACACGGTGATGTTTCTCATAAGTCGCCTTCAAACCTTGCAAAATGGTCATGCTGTCTGCCACACTTGGCTCTTCAATCGTCACTTTGGCGAATCGACGAGAAAGGGCTGCATCTTTTTCGATGTGTTTTTGGTATTCTTCCTGAGTGGTCGCACCAACCGTTCTCAAAGTTCCACGCGCCAAGGCTGGCTTCAAGATATTGGCCGCATCCAGAGTTGAGTCAATTCCACTACCAGAACCCATGATGGTGTGGAGTTCATCGATAAAGAGGATGACTTGCCCATCTTCTTCAATATCCTTAATGATATTGTTCATGCGCTCTTCAAAGTCACCACGGAAGCGTGTCCCTGCAACGACATTCATCAAATCCAGCTCTAACACGCGCATCTTAGCCATTTCCGCAGGTACATCACCACTAGCAATACGCTGAGCGAGCCCAAGCGCCAGAGCTGTTTTCCCGACACCAGCATCCCCAACCAAGACAGGATTGTTCTTGGTCTTACGACTCAAGATTTGAATCATACGCGAGATTTCCTTGTCCCGACCGATGATTGGCTCCAACTTGCCAGAACGAGCTTGCTCTGTCAAATCATGCGTATAGTCCTCGAGACCACCACTCGGAGTCTGGGGCATGCCCATCATATTAGCCATAGAATTTTGCTTATCAGCTACTGTACGATGGCGTTGGCGTAAAGCCTTGAGATCTTCACGAGTCCAGCCTGCTCGTTCTTCTAAATTTCGACGAAGGGCTGCAATCTTGACCTGATCTTTCTTGTCTTCATAAGAAAAACCAGCCCTCTCCAAGATACGAGTCGCCAAGGCATTGCCATCATGCAAAATCGCATAGAGGACATGCTCTGTCCCTAGCACCTTAGCATGGACCACTGACGCTACATATTCTGCCTCATCAAAGAGGACCTGCAAACGGTGAGAAAACGGCAATTCCGTAAAGGTTTCATCCTGGCTATAGTCCGTTTCAGTCAGTTCCAAAGCGACCTCTTCTAAACGGTCCATCTCATATGGATAATCATTTAAAGTTGCCCCTGCCACACTATAACTGTGATTGGACATGGCAATCAACAAGTGCCAAGACTCTAGATAACGAGCTCCAAAATGGCCAGCAACCATGTAGGCACTTTCGATACATTCATTCAATGCTTTTGAATAGTTCATCTTACTTCCCTTTTCTATCTACCTCTTGTATGACCTGTCGTAGCATGTTTGCACGAACAACTGGAGCTTCTTCTCCTAGAACGCGATCCAAAGCTACTGATACCAGCAAATTCATCTCCTGCTTGGTCATCAATTCCTGCTCAACCAAAAGCTGCAGAATATCTTCATAAATTTCTTGGCTAACTCGCTCACCAATTGAGTAAAGCAAATCGCGGAGCATTTCATGATGACTAGAAAACTCAATCCGTCCTATACGAATATAGCCTCCGCCACCACGCTTACTTTCAACCAAGTAGCCTCTACTTTCCGTAAAGCGTGTCTTGATCACATAGTTGATCTGACTAGGAACAACCTGAAAGGTATCTGCCAACTGACTCCGTTGCAACTCCACAATACCAGATTGATCTAAAATCGCCTTGATGTAGGCCTCAATATGATCCGATGTATTTTTAAATCTCATTACAAACCCACCTCTCTCTTTGAACCTTGACTATCTTTGACTATTATACCGAAATTTTCTTATTTTTAAAAGAAAAAGGGCGCTAGTAAAGGATAATCTTCACCAACTCCCTATTTTTCTACTTATCTAAGCCTAATTCTGCCAAGATTTGACGTTTGTAGGCAATCTTTTGGACTTCCTTGTCCTCATCTTCAGACCAATCTAGTTTAATTTCTGAAACAATCTGCCCAGGGCGATTTTTCAAGATATAGATGCGATCGCTGAGATTGAGGGCCTCCTCGATACTATGCGTGATGATCAAGGTTGTTAGCTGCAACTGCTTGTGAATCTCAAGGTACCAAGCGTGGAGTTCCATCTTGGTCATCTCATCCAAGGCGCTAAAGGCCTCGTCTAAGAGAAAGAGCTTGTGCCCGAAAAGGTAAGTTCGAAGCAAGGCTACACGCTGGCGCATCCCGCCACTAAGTTCATGAGGATACTTGTCCCGTACAGCTGTCAACTGGAAGGTCGCAAGAATTTCATCTGCGCGAGCAATAGCTTCTGCCTTATCCACCTTTTGAATCAAGAGGGGCAGAATGATATTACCAAGCACCGTCTTGTGCTCCAAGAGTAGATCCTTTTGCAACATATAACTCACGCGCCCCTTGGGATTTTCTTCACCATCAAGTACAATTCTCCCTGACTGGACTTCTAAAATCCCAGCGATTAGGTTAAAGAGGGTGGTCTTTCCAACACCACTTGGACCTAAGATAGAAACCACTTCACCTGAAATCACCTGCAGGTTAATGTCCTCTAAAATCCTATCTTGACCATAGGCATAACTGACGTGTTCTAGTCTAATTTCTGTCATTATTTCACAAATTCGTTGGTGAAGCCTTTGTCTGTCAAATCTTCTTTAAGGATACCATTTTCTTTATCCCATTTGTAGAAGGCATTCCAGCGAGCTGCATCAAATTGCCCCCATTTTTCCTTGTCGCTTGCGTATTCTTTTGACAAGTATTTTTGAGATTCGATGACAAAGTCACGTTTTTCTTTGAGCTCAGGAGCATTCTTAATCAAGATATCTGCCGCTTCTTCTGGATGCTCCATGGCATATTGGTAACCTTTTTTGATAGCTTGGATGACTTTACGAGCTTCTTCTTTGTTGTCTTTCAAATAGTCGTTGTTTGCGATGATAACTGGTGAGTAGTAGTCAAATTCTTTAACGTAGTCTTTCAAGTACATGAAGTTAGCATCTACACCTTGAGATTTAGCAAGAATTCCATCCCATCCATAGTAGATCCATGCAGTATCAAATACTCCATTAGCAATCGGTGTGATAGAGTTTGAGTCGTTATTTGGTACTTTTTCAACCTTCTCAAAGTCCCCACCTTGTGATTCTACCAAGGTTTTCAACATAGCAAGTTCAGTTGGGTCATTCCAAGTTCCGTATTTCTTACCAACCAAGTCCTTCGGACTAGCTACATTATCAGATTTACGAGAGATGATTCCTGATGTATTGTGTTCAACAATAGCTGCAACGGCAGTAATTCCTGCACCTTTTTCCAATTTTTTAGCCATGTAGTCTTGGAAATACACTGCAAATGGTGCCTTACCATTGATAACCAAGTCAGAAGAACTTTCTTCTGGTGGCAATTTCAAATCAACATCCACTCCAGCTTCTTTGAAATAACCTTTTTCCTTGGCAACATAAAGCCCTGTGTGGTTAGTATTTGGTGTCCAGTCTAGGATAAAGTCAATTTTCTTGAGTTCTGCCTCTTTGTTGTCTTTAGAAGCAGTTCCTTGACCACAGGCCACAAGCACAACAGCTACAAGAGCTGTTAAAACAGTTAAAAACACTTTCCATGTTTTTTTCATTTTGATTTCCTCTTTTCTTTTTTGAAACATTCTAATTTTACGAACGTTTCCATTTAATAACATATTTTTCACTAATATCGACCAACTTCATACCCAAAAGGCTTATAATCGATACCAGAATAATAATAGCAAACATGGTATCATACTGAAACAGTTTCTTGGACTGAATCATGTAGACACCTAGTCCTTCAAAGCCTCCCAACCACTCAGATACCACTGTTGTGATAAAGGCGTAGGAGACACTGACCCTCAGACCTGCATAAAAGTAAGGCAGACTGACAGGAATTTTAAAATGCCACAGGACTTGCCAAGGCTTGGCCCGCATCAGACTAAACAAGGTCAGCATATCCTTGTCACAATGCCTAAAACCGTCCAAAATGCTGACGATGATAGGGAAGGTTGTCGTCAAGATAATCAAGACAATCTTGGGCAAAATCCCATAACCGAGCCACAAGACCAGGATAGGAGCTATGGCAATAGTCGGGATAGTCTGAACAACCACCATCATAGGGTAAATCAGGTCATTGAGCCAAGTCAAACTGTCCATGAGTACAGCCATGAGACAGGCAATCAAGACTCCCAAAACCAACCCCAGTAAAGCCACTCTCAAGGTGGCCCAGCTATGGTGCCAGAGAAATTCTCTATCACGAACAAAGGCCTGGAGAATTTCAAGAGGTGTCGGCAGGATAAACTTGGGGAGAAGTTTAAGAAAACCTGCTAACTGCCAGATTGACAAGACTCCTAGAAAGCCCAATAGACTAATGTGTCGTCTCAGTATACTTTTCAAGTTTCTCATCAATACTTAAAATCTCTCCTACATTTATTTTGACATTAGAAAAGACATTATCTGCCTCCTGCCCTGCCACTTCCAGCGCTTCTTTGAGAATGCGCATAAGCTCATCAAACTCCCCTTCCAAGACCGTTTCAAATGGTGTCACCACCATGGTCACTTCTTGAGCTTGCAGATAAGCAATGACCTGATCGATAACAGCTATCCGATCAATCCCCTGTGTTAGGGGTAAAACTTGCAAGGCAATGCTTGCTTTCATAAAAACCTCCTCTTCTCGTTTTCCTTTGACAAAAAGAAAAACCTTTACCATATATGGAAAAGGTCAAGAATAGACTAAGTATCGTTCCCTACGCTGGCATTACCCAGATCAGGTGCGGTCGAAGTTTAACACTTCCTCTCAGACTGTACACAGACTCCCATATATTATATGGACATATGATAGCGCAAAATAAAAAAAATGTCAAGGAAACTGCTTACAGAAAAGAGCAGGAAATTTTTCCTACTCCCATTTTCTATACTCGTTCTCCATTACTATTCACTCTGTAACCATCCACCGTCGTATTCACAGCTAAGGCGCCTGAAGAGTAAGAATAATACCACTTACCAGAGACTTGATACCATCCTGTTTTCATTGCTCCTGAACTATCCAGATAATACCACACTCCATTTTCCTTTAACCAGCCTGTCTGCATTTCACCAGATGATTTCAAATAATACCAGCTAGAACCATCCTTCAACCAGCCTGTTGATTTAGAGCCATTTGATTTGAAATGATACCAACTACCATTTATTTTCTTCCAACCAACAGTCAGAACATCATTGGAACTAACTTCTGTTTGATTCTGCGATGACGCAACCTCCTCTAACTGAATATAACGACGACTTCCACTATAAGATATATAACTCAACCACTTGTACCCATCTTTTTCAAGTACCTGATCATAATGAACACTCTCACCTGGAGAATAATATGCAAGTGGAGTTGCATTCAATAATGGTTGATCTTTAATAGGAGTCTCCACCTTAAAATAATGAGTTCCTTTCATCAAAGATGACGATTGACTGGTCACAACATGATTGCTTGTCGAATCTTTTGAACTGCTTGGGACTTCTTTAGAATTGCTTGATAAATCTTTAAAATGAATAAAACCGGTCATCTTGTTTGCTTTTACAATTCGTTTATTATAATTACCTTTATAATCATAGTTATATTCCTCAATTTCTATATTATCTCCCATCACATTTGAAACCCAAGCAACATGGCCATAACCTCCTGCAGTAGACCAAGCAATAGATCCGATAGCTGGTGTATTATCTACACGATAACCTTCACGACGAGCACGATAACCCCATTCACCAGCATTACCATAAGCTCCTGGAAGCTCAAAACCATTTACTCCACTCAAGCGAAAAGCAGCAAATGAAGTACACTGACGAGAATACATCCTCCACTTATCAATACTCTGACTCCCATTTTTATAATAAGCAGGATAATCATCTCCACGAGCATAAGAACTGTTTGCATGAACACTTTCTCCAGCCGACAACATCAGCCCTACTACTAAAAAAGGAACAACCTTTTTAACTGACTTTCTAATAGAAAACCTTGTCTCTGCTACTTTAAATGGTGAAATTTTCATTCTTCCTCCTTGAAAAATAATATAAATTGAAGATTACCTTCACTTAAACTATTCGGAGAAAAAAGAAAAAGTGAGAAAATTTCTCACTTTAGTCAAGATAATGAATCAAATTCTTTTCTGTAAGGATATCTGAGTAAGTAAAGGATTCAACGTAAACATTAGCTTGTTTATCTCCTTCAACATTTCCAAATTCAACGATAAATAGGGATGGATAAACCTCAATTAGCTTACCCAATCTATTTTTTTGGCGCTTACGACCATTCTCCAAAGTCATTTCTACGACTTGTCCCTCATGTGCCTTGATTTCTTCTTTGATTTTTTTCATCTTGGCTACATCTGTAAATGCATCTGACATCTTATGCCTCCCTCTTTGAGATACTTGAAAATTTATTGTATTCTTTTTGGAAAATTAATTCCACCGTTCCACGAGCTCCACTACGGTTTTTCTCGATAATAACTTCTACCTTATTATTTGGTATGCCTTCCTCTTCTTCACCACCACGCTCATAGTAATCGTCGCGATAAAGAAAGGCTACGATATCAGCGTCCTGCTCAATAGACCCAGATTCACGAATATCAGACAAGACTGGTCTCTTATCCTGACGTTGTTCTACACCACGAGAAAGCTGACTTAGAGCGATTACTGGAACCTTCAGTTCCTTAGCTAAAATTTTCAACTGACGTGAAATTTCTGAAACCTCTTGTTGGCGGTTTTCTCGACCAGTTCCCGTGATAAGCTGCAAATAGTCTATCAAAATCAAACCAAGATTTCCAGTTTCTTGAGCTAATTTACGTGAACGAGAACGAATCTCTGTAATCCGAATTCCTGGCGTATCATCAATATAGATACTTGCATTCGCTAGATTCCCTTGAGCAATGGTATACTTTTGCCACTCCTCATCGGTCAGTTGACCCGTACGAATAGAATGCGACTCAACCAACCCTTCTGCCGCAAGCATACGGTCCACTAGACTTTCCGCACCCATTTCTAGCGAAAAGATAGCAACCGTTTTGTCCAACTTAGTCCCAATATTCTGAGCAATATTCAAAGCAAAAGCTGTCTTACCAACCGCCGGACGAGCTGCTAAGATAATCAACTCCTCCTCATGAAGACCAGTCGTCATATGATCTAAATCACGATAGCCTGTCGCAATACCTGTAATATCGGTCGTTTGTTGCGAGCGAGCTTCCAGATTTCCAAAGTTGATATTCAACACATCTCGAATGTTCTTAAATCCACTTCGATTAGCATTTTCGCTGACATCAATCAGGCCTTTTTCTGCCTGAGCAATGATTTCATCAGCTGGTTGCGAAGCCTCGTAAGCTTGATTGACAGACTCTGTCAACTTGGAGATTAATCGACGTAGCATGGCCTTCTCTGCAACAATCTTAGCATAATACTCCGCATTAGCAGAAGTTGGCACAGAATTGACAATCTCAACCAGGTAAGACAGGCCACCAATATTCTGTAAATCACCTTGATTATCAAGAATGGTACGAACCGTTGTTGCATCTATAGCATCGCCACGATCGGATAAATCGACCATAGCTTGGAAAATCAAACGATGGGCATACTTAAAAAAGTCCCGAGACTCAATATATTCTCGCACAAAAACAAGCTTACTCTCGTCAATAAAGATAGCCCCTAAAACGGATTGCTCAGCTAAGATATCTTGAGGTTGTACTCGTAACTCTTCTACTTCTGCCATCAGATTTCCCTTCATTTTACAATCTTGTCAAGAAAGTGTAAATTTACCCTTCTTTCACACGAAGATTGATCACACTTGTGACATCTTGATAGATTTTCACTGGTACATCAATCAAACCAACTGCTCGAATCGGAGCTTGTACTTGGATATGACGTTTATCAATCTTAATTCCAAATTGCTTTTGCAATTCTTCTGCAATTTTCTTATTGGTAATAGAACCAAAAGTACGGCCATCTGGACCAACTTTTTCAACAAATTCTACAACAGTTTCTTCTGCTTCTAGTTGGGCTTTAATTGCTTTTGCTTCTGCAATCATCTCAGCGTGAGCTTTTTCTTCAGATTTTTGTTTACCACGAAGCTCACCTACCGCTTGAGCAGTCGCTTCTTTGGCTAGGTTCTTTTTGATAAGAAAGTTTTGTGCATACCCTGTTGGTACTTCCTTAATTTCGCCTTTTTTACCTTTTCCTTTAACATCTGCTAAAAAGATTACTTTCATTCTTCTTTCTCCTTTTCCTTTATTTCATTTAATACAATTTCTGTCAGTTTTTCACCTGCTTCTGACAAGGTTACATCTTTAATTTGAGCTGCTGCCAAATTAAAGTGGCCTCCACCTCCCAGCTCTTCCATAATCCGTTGTACATTCAGCTTACTACGACTGCGAGCTGAGATAGAGATAAATCCTTGTGTATTCTTCGCAAGAACAAAACTCGCTTCAATACCTGACATAGCTAACATGGCATCTGCTGCCTTACTAATAACAACTGTATCATAGCATTTCGAGTCCTTAGCCTCTGCTATGAGTACATCTGAACCTAATTTACGCCCCTGTAAAATCAGTTCATTGACCTCACGATATTCTTCAAAATCTGTCGCAGCCATTTCCTGAATAGCAATACTATCACTTCCGCGCGTTCTGAGATAGCTAGCAACATCAAATGTCCGACTAGTCACTCGTGAGGTGAAATTTTTAGTATCCAGCATCATACCAGCCATCAATACACTGGCTTGCATACGACTCAGACGATTTTTCTTAGAATTCTGGAACTGAATCAATTCCGTTACCAACTCACTAGCACTGCTTGCACCACTTTCGATATAAGTGATAACTGCATTGTCTGGGAAATCCTGATCCCTTCTATGGTGGTCAATAACAATAGTTTGGGTAAACAAATCATAAAAATCTTTTGATAAAGTTAAAGCTGTCTTTGAATGGTCTACAAGAATCAACAAAGAACGATTGGTCACCATCCCCATTGCATCCTTAACAGACAACAACTTCGTAACTCCTTCTTTTTCTAAGAATGAAACAGCTCGTTCAATATCTGGTGACATTTGATCTTCATCATAAAGAGCGTAGCTATTTTCAGTCACATTGCTGGCAAATAACTGCATACCTACAGCAGAGCCCAAAGCATCCATATCTAGATTTTTGTGACCAACTACAAAAACCTGATCTACACTGCGAATCTTATCTGAAATAGCTGTCATCATAGCGCGCGTACGAGTCCGTGTACGTTTGATTGAGGCAGCAGACCCACCACCAAAATAAACTGGATTTTTCGTTTCGTCATTCTCCTTGACAACAACTTGGTCGCCACCACGCACTTCAGCCAAGTTCAAGTTGAGCAATGCAACTTTCCCTATCTCATCATGATTTCCATCACCATAAGAAAATCCCATACTTAAGGTCAAAGGCAGTTGTCTCTGTTTCGCCTCTTCTCTGAAAGCATCAATAACCGAAAATTTATCATTCATCAATCCCTCAAGTACCGTGTAGTCCGTAAATAGATAAAAACGGTCCATACTCACTCGACGGGAGAACATGGCATGCTTCACAGCAAATTCTGAAACAAAATTGGCTACAAAACTGTTAATATGACTAATATCAGACTCTGATGTTTCATCTTCTAAATCATCATAGTTGTCAACGGAGACGATCCCAATCACAGGTCGACTCGTTACTAACTCAACAGTCGCTTCGTATTCTCCAGACACATCAAAGAAGTAAAGAACCCCAGATACCTTGTCCATATGAACCGAATAACGGGTCTCCCCCAAGGTGGCATAGGATCCTGGATTTCCTACCGATGCCTTGATAATTGTTTGAATTAATGCAACATCAATCTCGCCCACTTCATTAGTCAAAATCAATTCAGCATAAGGATTAAACCATTCAACTTCACCTGACGACAAGTCTAATTTAATAACTCCGACAGGCATCTGTTCTAACAAGGTTGTCAAACTTTCTTCAGCTTGGTGGTTTACATACTGGATTTGTTCTACTTCACTCTTTGAGTAGTAGTCTCTCTGATGGATGAATAGTAAAATATATGAACCCAAAATAAGTAGCAAAAGAAATAGCGTTACCAGTGTATTCGTTACAAAAACAAGTTGCACAGATAGCACTCCGAACGCCACTATTCCTAATATTAAGGGGAAAATAGGACTTACATAAAATTTTTTCATTCCAAACCTCTTGGCACCCATTATACCATAATAACCACCAAAAAGCGACTTTTTAAAAGTGTAATCAGTAATTCTATCAATTATAAGAAAAAGGAGGTTTACAATTCAGTAAACCTTCCTTTACACATATTGAAATTAAGATTCTTTAACTTCTAACAGACCAATTTCGCCATCTTCACGACGATAAATCACATTAGTTGTTTGATCTTCAACATCCACATAGATAAAGAAATCATGTCCCAACAAATCCATCTGTAGAATAGCTTCTTCCAAATCCATTGGTTTTAAATCAATTTGTTTTGAACGAACAACTCTAGACTGGACAACATTTGTATCTTCCACCAAAGCATCTGTAAATAATTGACTAGTTGCTACCTTGTTTTTATTTTTACGCTCGATTTTTGTTTTATTTTTACGAATCTGACGTTCAATTTTATCAGTTACAAGGTCAATTGAACCATACATATCTTGAGACACATCTTCTGCACGAAGAGTAATTGAGCCAAGCGGAATCGTTACTTCCACTTTAGCAGTTTTTTCACGATACACCTTCAAGTTAACTCGAGCATCCAACTCTTGTTCAGCTTGAAAATACTTTTCGATCTTTTCGAGTTTAGAAACTACATAATCACGAATTGCTTCTGTTACTTCTAGGTTTTCACCACGGATACTATATTTAATCATATGAGTACCTTCTTTCTAAACATTTTTGTTTTTCTGATTTCATTATAACGCTTTCATTTTATTTTTGCAAATTTTTTCCTCATCTTACAAGGGAAAATGTTTTCACATCCTCAGCACCCGCTTCTTCCAGCAATCTCTTCACACGATTTATAGTTGTTCCAGTAGTATAAATATCATCTATAAGTAGGATTTTTTTAGGAATAGTGACTCCACTTTTGACAAAGAAGGGAAGTTCTGTTGCCAAGCGTTCTGAACGATTTTTGGAAGAACTAGCTCGCTCTTCTCTCTTCTCTAGTAAGTCTTGAAAAGAGAACCCTGCTGCTTCAACTAAACCTTCAACCTGGTTAAATCCCCTCTCGAGCAATCTTTCCGGACTTAGGGGAATTACAACAAATTGATACTCTTTGTACTTTTTTAACTCCTCACTTAAAACTGAAGCAAAGACTTTTCTTAAAAGGAAGTCTCCATCAAACTTATACCGACTGAAAAAATCCTTCATAGCTTGATTGTAAGTAAAAATCGCTCTATGACTGACCTCAACTCCTTCTTTACACCAAAATTGACAATCTTGACACTTTGTTGACAAGTCTATTTTCATACAGTTTGGACAATACTCTTCTCCAATTCTCTCAAAAGTAGAATCACAGTCTGAACAAAGATAGGAGTCATCATTCCTCAACAGCAAGATACTACTAAAAGTTAAAACAGCCTTCATAGTCTGCCCACATAACAAGCACTTCATAGCCCCGCCTCCTTATTCATCTGCTGAATTTCCTTAATTGCCTTTTTGATTGAAGCATTTAACCCGTCATGGAAGAAAAGCAAATCTCCTGTCGGTCTATCCATGCTTCGCCCAACTCGTCCCCCAATCTGTATTAAACTAGACTTGGTAAACAGACGATGATTGGCCTCTACTACGAAAACGTCCACACAAGGGAAGGTAACTCCACGCTCCAATATCGTCGTACTGATAAGTATTGTCAGTTCTCTATCTCGAAAAGCTTGTACCTGCTCTAATCGATTTTCTGTGATAGAAGATACAAAGCCAATTTTCTCATTTGGAAATTGCTCCTGTAAGATTTCTTTTAGCTGCTCCCCTCTCTTAATCTCTGAAGCAAAAATAAGTAACGGATAACCTGTCTTTCTCTGCTTCTCAATATAAGACTTTAACTTTGGTGACAAACACTTCTTCTCTAAATAGCGATTAAAATCCGACAACCAAACAGGTTTAGGAATAATCAAAGGATTCCCATGAAATCGTCTTGGCACACTCAATCGTTTTAATTCTCCGATGCGAACTTTCCTATCTAACTCATCGGTCGAAGTCGCTGTTAAAAAGATTCTCAGCCCATTATCCTTTACACTATTCTTGACAGCGTGGTAAAGCATAGGATTATCAACATAAGGAAAGGCATCTACTTCATCCACTATCAGCAAATCAAAAGCTTGATAAAATTTCAATAACTGATGGGTCGTCGCAACAACTAATGGTGTTCGGAAATAAGGCTCTGATTCTCCATGTAGAAGGGCTATCTCGCAAGCAAAATCATCTTGCAGGCGCTTGTACAGCTCCAAACAAACATCTATGCGAGGACTAGCCAAGCATACTGCACCACCCGCATTGATCACTTTAGCTACTACTTGATAAATCATTTCTGTCTTTCCAGCTCCTGTTACAGCGTGAACCAAGGTTGGCTCTTGCTTTTCTACCGCTTGAAGCAGTCCCTGTGATACCTTCTCTTGAAAAGGAGTTAATTTACCACTCCATTTAAGAACATCTTGCTTCGGAAAATCCTCCTGCGGAAAATAGTATAAAGCTTGATCACTCCTGACTCGCCTCATCAGCAAGCACTCTCGACAATAGTAAGCACCGATGGGCAAATACCATTCTTCTAGAATAGTACTATCACAACGTTGACAGAAAAGTTTCCCCTTCTCCTTTCTCATTGCTGGAAGTTTCTCCGCCAACTGACGCTCCTCTTCTATTAATTCATTCTCAGTAAACAAACGACCGAGATAATTTGGATTTACTTTCATACTTCTTTATTCGTAAAAACCTAGCGCTTTAGATGATTTTTTAGTACAATTAAATCATGGAATTTAGAACAATTAAAGAGGACGGACAAGTCCAAGAAGAAATCAAAAAATCTCGCTTTATCTGTCATGCCAAGCGTGTTTATAGCGAAGAAGAGGCTCGTGACTTCATTACTGCCATCAAAAAAGAACACTACAAAGCGACGCATAACTGCTCTGCTTTTATTATTGGGGAACGTAGTGAAATCAAACGTACAAGTGATGATGGTGAGCCTAGTGGTACTGCTGGTGTTCCTATGCTTGGGGTACTAGAAAATCACAATCTCACCAATGTCTGTGTGGTCGTGACACGCTACTTTGGTGGTATTAAACTAGGCGCCGGAGGACTGATTCGTGCTTACGCTGGCAGTGTGGCCTTAGCTGTCAAAGAAATTGGCATCATTGAAATAAAGGAACAGGCTGGTATTGCTATTCAAATGTCTTACGCTCAGTACCAAGAGTACAGTAACTTCCTTAAAGAACATAATCTCATGGAGCTGGATACAAACTTTACAGATCAAGTTGATACGATGATTTATGTTGATAAAGAAGAAAAAGAAAATATTAAAGCTGCACTTGTAGAGTTTTTTAATGGTAAAGTCACTTTAACTGATCAAGGTTTACGAGAAGTTGAAGTTCCTGTAAACTTAGTGTAAACAAAGGAGAAAAATATGGCATTTGGTAAATTCATTCAAGGACTCGCTGGTAACTTTAGCGAGCAAAACAAAGAAACTCTTATCAAAGAATATGGACAATATCTACTAGAAAATGAAGAAATTCAAAGTGGATATAAACTGATTCGTGACTCAATTATATTTACAAATATCCGTATTATCTTTACAGATAAACAAGGCGCTACTGGTCGTAAGATGTCTATTAAATCAATCTTTTTAATGAACATTATTAACGTTGAAATGGAAACTGCAGGAGCAGGTATAGATGATAGTGAAATTACTATTACTTATTTAGAAAATGTCTTTCTAAAAGCACATAATGAACATTTTAGTGTTCACAAATTTGAATTCCCTAAGAAAACAGATATCGTTCCACTTTATACATATTTACTAGAATTAGCCTATCACAATCGCTTAAAAATTAATGGCTTAGACCTTTGATATAAAAAAATCCTATCGCTTCGATAGGATTTCTATATTTTACAAATGGTATAGATAGCGTTATACTAGAAATATCTTATACAAAGAGGTATTCATATGTCTATTTATAACAACATTACTGAACTAATCGGACAAACACCGATTGTTAAACTCAACAACATCGTGCCAGAAGGGGCTGCGGACGTCTATGTAAAGCTTGAAGCATTCAACCCTGGTTCCTCTGTAAAAGATCGTATTGCTCTTAGCATGATTGAAAAAGCTGAACAAGACGGTATTTTGAAACCAGGTTCTACAATTGTTGAAGCAACAAGTGGAAACACTGGTATTGGACTTTCATGGGTAGGTGCTGCTAAAGGGTATAAAGTCGTCATCGTTATGCCTGAAACTATGAGCGTAGAACGACGTAAGATTATCCAAGCTTATGGTGCTGAACTCGTCCTAACTCCTGGTAGTGAAGGAATGAAAGGCGCTATTGCTAAAGC
>CAJPJN010000006.1:0-22867 GCA_905369855.1 Streptococcus oralis
GTCTTTCACTCATCAAAGAATACCTAGCTGACTGTTTTTGTAGTCTCCAAAATTGTGACCGATAAAACCTCAATAAAAAAAGCCCTCTGAAAATTAGAGAGCTGATTTGAGATTGGGATAAAATCCATACAAAAAAGCTACCCAATTTAGAGTAGCTTCATTATCAAGATATGCTCAATTGAACACGGCCTAAGCACTTGGCAAAAAAGATAAAATCTCCTAGAAACTGAAGTTTCTTCGTCAATTTTCCTATTTTTGCTTTGTGCTTTTGACGGCCTTTGTATCTTGAATTAGCGACGAAGTCCTAGAGAGTTGATCAACTCACGGTAACGGTTAACGTCGTTTTTACGCAAGTATGCAAGCAAGTTACGACGGCGACCGATTTTTTTCATCAATCCACGGTAAGTAGCGTGGTCTTTTTTGTGTTGTTTGATGTGTTCGTTAAGGTGGTTGATTTCCCAAGTAAGGACAGCAACTTGAACCTCTACTGAACCTGTATCACCTTCGTGACGTGCATATTGTGCGATGATTTCATTTTTTTTCTCTTTTGAGATTGCCATGATGTTTCTCCTTTTTATTTGGCTTCATCCGAGTGACAGGTTGGCATGCCTGTAACCAAGAAGAAGTTATTTGTCTTTACGACAATCCCTATTCTACCAATAACTAACTTCTTTGTCAACAGATTTACTTTCTTGTTTTAAATATGCTATAATAATCATAGCAAGAAATCTAAGTTGTCTGTTTTTTAAAACGAGGTGATTATCATACCTAGATTCTATTCCCATCTCCCCTATTATTTGGTCATCTTTTTCTTTTACTGGCCACTTTATGAGTTGTTATCACTAATCATTTCTGACCCCCTTTTTCTCAAGAGTCTCTACGTAAATAATATTCTCTTCTTTACACCTCTGGTAATCTTGATTGTATCGCTACTTTATAGCTACCGTTTCCGTTTCTCACTTTGGTGGTTAATTGGTAACGGACTGCTCTTTTGTTTTACTATCATAACCTTTGGTGAGTTTATACTAATTTACTTGCTAATCTATGAAACCTTGGCTCTGGTGGGCATGGCTTCCGGTATTGGCATCAAGCATATTCTACAAAAATGAAAAACAAAAAACTTTCACAAAATCCTTGAAAAATCTCACAATCATGCTATAATAATCCATAGAGACAAGTCACTTAGTCCCTTTCTACTAGAGAGTGCGTGGTTGCTGGAAACGCATAGGAAGCCTAAACTGATACTACTCTTGAGTTTTTTATGAAAACATAAAACGGTGGCCACGTTAGAGCCAATCAGAGGTGTCCCTCTTTTTTGAGGAACATAAATGAAGGTGGAACCACGTTGCGACGTCCTTTCGAGGATGTCGCTTTTTGTTTTTCTAGCTTTCACAATCCTCTGTCCCTATTCTCAAAATAGGGGTTAACACATTCGTCAATAATATAAGTAAGGAGAACATCATGATTAACATTACTTTCCCAGATGGCGCTGTTCGTGAATTCGAATCTGGCGTTACAACTTTTGAAATTGCCCAATCTATCAGCAATTCCCTAGCTAAAAAAGCCTTGGCTGGTAAATTCAACGGCAAACTCATCGACACTACTCGTGCTATCACTGAAGATGGAAGCATCGAAATTGTGACACCTGATCACGAAGATGCCCTTCCAATCTTGCGTCACTCAGCTGCTCACTTGTTCGCCCAAGCAGCTCGTCGTCTTTTCCCAGACATTCACTTGGGAGTTGGTCCAGCCATCGAAGATGGTTTCTACTACGATACTGACAACACAGCTGGTCAAATCTCTAACGAAGACCTTCCTCGTATCGAAGAAGAAATGCAAAAAATTGTCAAAGAAAACTTCCCATCAATCCGTGAAGAAGTGACTAAAGACGAGGCACGTGAAATCTTCAAAAATGACCCTTACAAGTTGGAATTGATTGAAGAACACTCAGAAGACGAAGGTGGTCTGACTATCTACCGTCAGGGTGAATATGTAGACCTTTGCCGTGGCCCACACGTCCCTTCAACAGGCCGCATCCAAATCTTCCACCTTCTCCATGTAGCGGGTGCTTACTGGCGTGGAAATAGCGACAACGCTATGATGCAACGTATCTATGGTACAGCTTGGTTCGACAAGAAAGACTTGAAAAACTACCTCCAAATGCGTGAAGAAGCTAAGGAACGTGACCACCGTAAACTTGGTAAAGAGCTTGACCTCTTCATGATTTCTCAAGAAGTTGGACAAGGACTTCCATTCTGGTTGCCAAATGGTGCAACTATCCGTCGTGAATTGGAACGCTACATCGTAGACAAAGAGTTGGCTTCTGGCTACCAACACGTTTACACTCCACCACTTGCTTCTGTTGAACTTTACAAGACTTCTGGTCACTGGGATCATTACCAAGAAGACATGTTCCCAACTATGGACATGGGTGACGGGGAAGAATTTGTCCTTCGTCCAATGAACTGTCCGCACCACATCCAAGTCTTCAAACACCATGTTCACTCTTACCGTGAGTTGCCAATCCGTATCGCCGAAATCGGTATGATGCACCGTTATGAAAAATCTGGTGCCCTCACTGGTCTTCAACGTGTACGTGAAATGTCACTCAACGACGGTCACCTCTTCGTTACTCCAGAACAAATCCAAGAAGAATTCCAACGCGCCCTTCAGTTGATTATCGATGTTTATGAAGATTTCAACTTGACTGAATACCGCTTCCGCCTCTCTCTTCGTGACCCTCAAGATACTCACAAGTACTTTGATAACGATGAAATGTGGGAAAATGCTCAAACCATGCTTCGTGCAGCTCTTGATGAAATGGGCGTGGACTACTTTGAAGCCGAAGGTGAAGCAGCCTTCTACGGACCAAAATTGGATATTCAAGTTAAGACCGCTCTTGGAAAAGAAGAAACTCTTTCTACTATCCAACTTGACTTCTTGCTTCCAGAACGCTTCGACCTTAAATACATCGGAGCTGATGGCGAAGAGCACCGTCCAGTTATGATCCACCGTGGAGTTATCTCAACTATGGAACGCTTCACAGCTATCTTGATTGAGAACTACAAGGGTGCCTTCCCAACATGGCTTGCACCACACCAAGTAACCCTCATCCCAGTATCTAACGAAAAACACGTGGACTACGCTTGGGAAGTAGCTAAAAAACTCCGTGACCGTGGTGTCCGTGCAGATGTAGATGAGCGCAATGAAAAAATGCAGTTCAAGATCCGTGCTTCACAAACAAGCAAGATTCCTTACCAATTGATCGTTGGGGACAAGGAAATGGAAGACGGAACAGTCAACGTTCGTCGCTACGGACAAAAAGAAACACAAACTGTCTCAGTTAATGACTTTGTTCAAGCTATCCTAGCTGATATCGCCAACAAATCACGCGTTGAGAAATAAGAGATAAAACCTAGGATAGAATCCTAGCTACCTAAAAAGCAACAACTATTTCAGCTGTTGCTTTTTATATTTTTACTCAATGAAAATCAAAAAGCAAACTAGGAAGCTAGCCGCAAGCTGTACTTGAGTACGGTAAGGCGACGCTGACGTGGTTTGAAGAGATTTTCGAAGAGTATTATTTAATCCGAGCTAGTAGTGATTGACCAAACCACCACACAAGATTTGCTTTCATGAGTTAGATAAGGTCAATATCCTCAATCCTTGTCTGCTTCATTTTCTTTTACGAGATCTTTTTGTGAATCTTTTTCAGAGAGTTTTTGATCGATATACTTGTTAATGGTTTCATAAAATTCCTTGGTCGTCTCACTGTCTAATTTTGTCGAATTATGAACTTGATTGACTTTCAATTGAACAGATTGAATACCGTAAGAGGCTTGTTTTTGGTGGAGTGTTTCTAATTCTTCTTCTGAAATCGGATCTCCAACAACCGTCAAGACCAATTCATTGTTCCTTGACTTATAGACTTGATTAATGACCGTATGATTGGCGAACTCTTTTCCTACAAACTGTCTGATTCCTTCTTTTCGCGCTTGATCTATCGTCAGAGTGACTGCTGAATAACTAGCTGGAAGAATCAATAATACAATCAAGGATATCAACCCAATTCTCATTTTAATGTTTAGCTCTTTAAATGAACTTAAGGGAGATTTTCTCATCATAATTCTTGTTCCAACAATATTGGTTAGCATGATAAAAACACAGTTGATCAAGAAAAGATAGAGAGCTCCAAATAAAAATCGTACATTTCCATTAGCTAAACCATATCCTGCAGTGCAGATAGGTGGCATCAGAGCTGTTGCAATGGCTACTCCTGGCACGATATTGTTTGCTTCTTTTTTCCTTGAACCAATGACGCCTGCTATCCCACCAGCAATAGCAATGAGAACATCCCAAATGGTTGGAGAGGTTCGTGCAATCAACTCGCTACTTGCATAAGATAAGGGAGAAATCCAGAAATACAGAGTCGAGACAAGCAAACTGACCAACACTTGAGTCAATAAAACCTCTAGAGATTGCTTGATTAAACGCGTATCAAAAATAGCTAAACCAAACCCCAGTCCAACAATCGGTGTCATAAGAGGGGAAATCAGCATGGCTCCAATAATGACAGCTGTTGAATTCATATTTAGGCCGATAGAGGCAATAAAAATCGCACACATCAAAATCACTGTATCTCTTAATCGAACATGAAGGTCATCATATAATTTCTCACGGTATTCACGTGTTGAATAGTTTCCGTTCATTGGTTACTCCTTTTATTTCATATAATCTTGTTTCTGCATGGATGATGGTAGATAGACTTCTGTTCAATCTTACATATTTTTCTTCTCACCTGTTATTCTTTTGAACATTATCCTTTAAGTATCCGTCAGTCCATCCTTAACATTATATCAAAAATTTTACAGTCTTTCTCTGACGAAATTTATCAATTGAACAGATAGATGAAGCAAGAAATTTTTGTTTCCTTATCCGAAGAAGGAAAAACGGTATCTCCTGAACCTTAATACTATGCGTTTTATTCTTTATAATTTAGCTATTTCAAAATTACAAGTTCTCCATTCTTAATTTCCCAAACTTGGTCAAACTTACTTAATAATTCGTTTTGGCGATGTAAAGTAACAATGACGGCACTTGGTAGTTCCAGAACTCTTTCCAATTCCATTTTAAACTGATTAGTATCCAAGGCAGAGAAAGGTTCGTCTAGGATAAGCAATGGATTTTTACGATTTTTCTCACGATTTAAATACATTCGTTGTTGCTGACCACCTGACAGGGATTGTGGTGGAATTTTTTCAAAATCTTCTTCTCTGAATTTTTCATTGAAACTATTGAATAGCGTTACATTATTTTCATAACTCGAAATAAATGTATGTTCTTGTTGCAGAATCATACCGAATCTTCCCCAAAGATGGTCCAAAACAAGCCCATCTAGCACAATTTGTCCTTCAAAATCTTCATCTGTTCCATTTAAAATGTTGAGAAGACTACTTTTTCCAGACCCATTCTTACCAATAAGCGCAATTTTATCCCCTTTTTGAATCGTAGCGGAAGTAATTATCAATTTTGATTCTCCCAGTTGTTTGGAAATGTTTTTCAAAGTAATCGTATCAAAAGAATGTTGAGGTGCTTGAACTGAAACGGGTCTCCCAACAATGTTTTGAAAACTCTTGATTACAGGCTTTACGGACTCTAACATTTGTAAATCATAAAGGATTTCCTGTATTGGTTCAGAAAAAGCATTAATATATCCGAAACTCGCCACCACCTCAGGAATACCGAGTTGCTGGTGAGATAGAGAGTAGGCTAAATAAATAAACAGAACAAGACTAATGAATTCAAAAGAAACACCTGTCAATAAGATGCCTGTAATTTTTGTCAAACCATACTTAAAATACTTATCCTGCAAATTCTTTAGAGAGCTCTTTTGTTGATTCAAAAAATGCGACATAGTTAGTTTATTTACCAAATGATGTCCCATGAGCAAATCCTCCAAAGTTCGATAGTAATCTCCTTGTTTTTTCAAGTAAACCTGTCTACGATTAGCGGTCAACTTCCCAACGATTTTAGGAATTTGAATACTAATTCCAGTGGAAAAGATTAAAATCAGTGATACAATAGGATTAATTGTTCTGCTAATAATGAAAGCGTAAATGATGATACGTAAAATTTGTTTGATAAAACTCATCAATGGAGGAAGGTAATCCTTTTCCAACGAATCTAGGTCATTAGATTGATAGGAAATATACTCTGCTACTGTTTTCTGCTTGAAATCGTGGTGACTGAGTCCCAGAAGTGAACGAAACCACTCATTTTTCAAAGTAGTCGAAAAGATAATCCCCTGCTTCCAATCAAGTATCATTTGGATATAGTTACAACTCAAATAGCCTGCCACTGACATAGAGTAACCATATAGAGCTACTTGATAATCCCCTTTGATTAATGCCTGCGTGAAATACGGTAACAAAGCTGTGCAGATATTCGATACTACACCAAAAAGAAAATTAAAGAAGAGATACCATCTAATAGTTTTAAGATATGGTAGCATATACGATACTCCTTGCTAATGCGTTTTTTTACATATCTCAGAACAATCTCTACTATTCCTTATTTCAGACAGTGCGATACTCAGACATTGAGTGCAATAATTGTAAATCACACAAGTACTGCAGTTTTTACTATCATTCAAAATAAAAAGAAAGCTGCAGTTCTTTTAATCCTGTATCAACGATTCATTCTGAAATCGAATAGGAGACATTTCCCAAGTCTACAATTCACTTCATCTCAAATTAATTTTTGTAATTCACCCTTAGTTTATAGATTTTATACTCAACAAAAGTATAAAGCATACAAAACTTCACTTTGAACCAGTATTTATACTATATTCCGTATTAAAAATTCTATTATTGGTTTTGTAAAAAACAGTCTTCAAATATCCTGAAATATAGCAAAAAGAGATTGGGTAAAAACTCATTGTCTCTTCTCACTCAAGGACTAAGTTCACTTGAGCAAACTGAATCCGCACTATCGTTCCTTTTCCAACCTCAGACTCGATGCGAATCTGGTGGCCTAGTTCTTCAGAAATTTTCTTAGATAGGTAAAGTCCAAGTCCAGATGACTGCTGGGTTAGGCGTCCATTATATCCTGAAAAGCCACGTTCAAAGACTCGGAGGACATCACTGTTTTTTATCCCGATTCCCGTATCCTTGATACAAAGCTCTTGCCCCTCCATATAAATCTCCAGACCACCTTCCTTGGTGTACTTGAGACTGTTTGAGATAATTTGCTCAATGACCACTAGCAGCCACTTTTTATCCGTCACGATTTCTTTATCAAGGTCATGTAGGTTGACATTTAAGCCTTTTTGAATAAAGAAAAGAGCATATTTACGAATTATTTCCTTGACCAAGTCCTCAATTTGAACCTGCTTTAAGACCAAATCATCATGGAAACTTTCTAAACGCAGATACTGTAAAACTAGATTGGTATAGGAATCAATCTTGAAAATTTCCTGTTCTAATTGCTGCTTCAGTTGGCGGTCGACCACTTCTGCAACTAAGAGTTGACTGGCTGCAATGGGGGTCTTAATCTGATGGACCCACAAGGTATAGTAATCCAGCAAATCCGTCAGTTTTCTTTCTGAATCTGACCTCTGCTGATAGAGTTCCATCTCACGCGCCTCTAATTTTTCAGCCAAGGCTATTTCCAATGGAGATTTGGCTTCCCTCTCCCCATAGAGAATTTCCTGACGATAGACCTGCATCTCCGCCAATATATCCCAAGTGAAAAATAAGATGGTTACAAAGCAACACAGCAGGAAAAAGTAGAGAAAGTAAATTCCCAAACTGGCAAATAAAAACTGAAAGAATAAGAGCAGAAACGTCAAAGAAATCAGATAGACAAACAGACGACTACGGGAACACAGATAGGCTAGAAAAAATTGTTTCCAATCAAGCATGCTTTAATCCGTACCCTATCCCTTTCTTGGTCTCGATAAATCCTACCAAGCCCTGCTCTTCCAACTTTTTACGCAATCGAGCCACATTGACAGAGAGGGTATTATCATCAATGAAAAAGTCACTGTTCCAAAGTTCCCGCATAAGGTCATCACGTGCTACGATGTTGCCTGCATGCTCAAATAAAACGCGTAAAATCTGGAATTCGTTCTTGGTCAAATTCAAGACTTGCCCTTGATAATGTAAATCCATTGATTTGGTATTGAGGATAACACCAGCATATTCCAGTAAACTCTCGTCACGCCCAAACTCATAGGAACGACGCAACAAGCCCTGAACCTTGGCTAAAAGAACCTGCTGGTCAAAAGGCTTGGTCACAAAGTCATCCGCCCCCATATTGATTGCCATGACAATATCCATAGCCTGGTCTCTCGAAGACAGAAACATGATGGGGACCTTGGAAATCTTGCGAATTTCCTGACACCAGTGATATCCATTAAACAAGGGCAAACCAATATCCATGAGGACCAGATGAGGCTCCGACTGAACAAATAGACTCAAAACTTCCATAAAGTCTTCTACCAGGACCACTTCAAATCCCCATTCAGAGAGCATTTTTCCGACTTGTTGACGAATAACCTGATCATCTTCTACTAATAAAATCTTGTGCATCTGATTCTCCTTTGCTAATTTTAGGAGTCTTAAATCCTTTAGTATAAATAGAGGGCTTAGTATCTAATACTTTTTTGACATTTCCTTGTCACAACAGCTCAAAAACAGATAGTGAATAACCCCATTGATATCATACCTTATTTTTAGACATAGTGCCAGCACTACCCTTTTATTTTTAATTTTTTCAACCTTCATTTCAGTTCTTTTATCCATCCCCTTAACCAAAATTTATATCTATTCTTCCAAACCTTGAGTGTAGTTAAAACGACACTCTATACTCTTCTAACATTGAAACGCTCCTTATCGAGTGGTATCCGTAAAAAGTTCTAGCTTTCAGATTGACAATCTGAAAAAGATTTGTTAAGATATGAATGAACAATATTTAATATTCATTCAGAAAAGAGGTGAATCAAATTGGACAAAAAACAGACTTTGAAATCCGCAGCTTATGAAGTTTTTTCAAAAAAAGGATACAAGGCGACAGGAATTTCAGAAATTGCTAGACAAGCTCATATGGCAGTCGGATCTTTTTATAACTATTACGAAAGTAAAGAAGCTATTTTTTTAGATATCTATATTGATGAAAACAGCCGTGTTCGCCAAACTATGATCGAAGAACTGGATTGGGAAATTGATATGATTGATCTTATTAGTCAACTCTTTGCTCAATCCAGAGCACTCGTTTCTTCCAATAAAATCCTTGCAGAATGGTACAATCCTGCCATAGCAGATGAGTTGCATAGCTACTATTCCTCAGAAGAAGGGAAAGTCACGAATCCATTTCATCAATTTCTCGTGAAAACCTTTACTCATCGTTTGCAGGCTGAAGGCCATTCTCCAGAAAAAATTCAAGATATTTTACAAGTTTACAACCTATTTTACTACATGGATATGCATATCACAGAAAATGATTTTCCAGATATTAGCAAAACTGTAGAAATACTAGCAACCAACTTCATTAAAGGAATACTGAAATAAAGAAATCTTTTCTTTATTTTTTGGAAATTATTGAATGAAAAAAAATATTATTCATTCATAGAAAATTACTACACTATAGGAGTTAAAAATGAAACGAGGGAAAAAAATGTTCATAATTATTCTAACTACACTTGGAGTGCTCGGCTTTATATCTTGGGGAATCATTACCTATCTTGGACGAAGTCAAACTTTATCGATAAAATCCATTGAAAATCCCAGAGGAGATTTGTATTTAGTTCACATCACAAAACCAAAAAATCAAATATGGAAAGCTGGCTCCTATGCTCAGTTTAAGCTTCCTGACAGTTCGTTTGGTCTAGACAAAAGTCCAGTAAAGGAGGATCAGGCTAGCCGATGGCTAACCCTTGCTTCCACTCCTGATGAGGATGAAATTCTTATTGTAACCCATAATAGTGGTAGCGTATTTAAGGAAATCTTAACACATTTACCAGCTGGTAGTAAAATTGAGATGAGTTGGCTGGAGTCATCTTTATCTATTAAAGACAATGACCAAGCACTAGTTTGTTTTGCCTCTGATGTCGGTATTTCTACTCTACGTCCAATTATGAAAGAGTGGGCTGGTAAGCGCTCCATCATTCTTAATCATTTAGACAAAGGAGTAAACATTTTTGATAATGAGTTAAGAGAGCTTAGTAAGAATAATCCGAATCTAACTTATAAAACTAGCGAAACCTTTTCTCAAAGCCAAGCATTTTTAAAAAATGCGGTTGTGAAATACGATAACCAAGCTATTTATCTCTTAACCGGCCAACCTGATGATATAAATGAGATGAAAAATTTCTTAAAAGAGAATGGGATTGACGACAAACAGATACAAACAAGTATGTTTAGAGGTTTGAAATAAAAGCAAACTGTCTTCTATGTATCTAAATCATACCATTATAGGTCGGTATGTAGAGAGATCGTACAAACCAACTAGTAAATTCTATGTGTTTGTGATAATATAATTAAAAAGAAAGGAGCTCTTATGACCAATATTTTTGACTATCTGAAAGATGTCACACACGATTCCTTTTACGACCTTCCTTTAAATGAATTAGATACTCTAGCCTTAACAGAAATCACCTACCTCTCCTTTGATAATCTGGTTTCCACAAGTCCTCAGCGACTTTTAGACCTGGCTCCTCAGGTTCCAAGAGAGTCTGACATGTTGACCAGCAAAGATCGCCTCCAGCTATTGGATGAGCTATCTCAACACAAGCGCTTCAAAAATTGCAAACTCTCCCATTTTATCAACGAAATTGACCCTGAACTCCAAAAGCAATTTGCGGCTATGACCTACCGCCTCACTCTCGATACCTATCTGATTGTCTTTCGTGGGACTGATGACAGTATCATTGGCTGGAAGGAAGATTTCCACCTGACTTATATGAAGGAAATTCCTGCTCAAAAGCACGCCCTTTCCTATTTAAAGAACTTTTTTGCCCAACACCCTAAGCAAAAGGTCATTCTGGCCGGGCATTCCAAGGGAGGAAATCTAGCCATCTATGCTGCTAGTCAAATTGAGCAAAACTTGCAAAATCAGATCACAGCAGTTTATACCTTTGATGCGCCTGGTCTCCACAAAGAACTAACACAAAGCGAGGGCTATCAAAGGATAATGGATAGAACCAAGGTCTTTATCCCACAAGGTTCTATTATCGGTATGATGCTAGAAATTCCTGCCCACCAAATCATAGTGCACAGTACTGCCTTAGGTGGTATCGCCCAGCATGATACTTTTAGCTGGCAAATTGAGAACAAACACTTTGTCCAACTGGATAAGACCAATAGCGATAGCCAACAAGTCGACACGACCTTCAAAGAATGGGTGTCCACAGTCCCTGATGAGGAACTTCAGCTTTACTTCGACCTCTTCTTTGGCACCATTCTTGATGCTGGCATTAGCTCCATCAATGACTTGTCTTCCTTCAAGGTTATTGAACACATTCATCATCTCTTTGTCCAAGCGCAATCCCTCACTCCAGAAGAAAGGGAAACCATGGGACGCCTTACCCAGTTATTGATTGATACCCGTTACCAAGCCTGGAAAAATAGATAGTACCTTTCAAAAATCAAATGAATACAAAACAAAAGACCTAGAATACATACTTTCATGTGCATTCTAAGTCTTTTTAAATAAAATCTAACTACCAAATAACCCCTTTATAGGCTAGCAAAATGATAGCTAATATCGGAACATAAAAGGCAAGGAAGAGCCATTTCATTTTGACACATAGAGCCACGTACTCCCGAATAAAAGCAGATGGTATGTAGTAGCCGGCTGTCCTACATCCGAGTCCATCTCCCTTCATATTTAACTTACGAGCATAGGTACTAGTACGAAAGACATGATAGTCATTTGTAACAAAGAGGAAACACGGATTTTCAACCAATTGTTCTCCAATTTCTTTTGAAAACAATAAATTTTCATAGGTTGTTCTGGACTTATCTTCAAGAAGAACAGATTCCTTGTTTACATCTGTCTCTTCTAAAATATAATTATAAATGGCTTGCGCTTCAGAAATTTTTTCATCTGCTCCTTGACCACCACTGGCAATAATTTTTATGTTAGAATTCTTAGACTTGTGGTAAGCTTCTACTGCCTTATCAATTCTCCTCTTTAGCAAAGGTGTTACCTTTTCTCCGCCTAATAAGCCAGCACCGTGAATGATAATAAAATCATAATGCTTCCTCTTAGGAATAAAGAGATATAAAATAGAGTACAACATAAAACCTACGAAAGCAAAACCAAAAATAAAGTAAGAATAAACGATTAATACAAATAAAATATTTAGAAAGTGATGTGTATAAAATAATTCATTTTGACCTCCTAATCGAAATGAAATCAAGGGAAAAAATACCAAAATGACTATTCCAAAAAGCGTTGAGAGATAATTGGCTTTTGAACGTCCCTCTCGCTTCAGCAGGATAACACCATTATAGATTAAAAAGATACCACTCAAAAAAATCAGAAACGGGAGTAAAACAAAGGCAACTACATAAAAAGCTAACTGAACATTCTCATACCCATTTTTATAAAAAAGGTGGGATAGAGAAATATAACTTGAAATGAGGGATAATAAAAATAGGACTGGATTCCACAAACTTCTATTATCCTTCCAAAATGACACTATAAAGGCTAATACAATTCCTATAACGAGATACATTTCTTCCTCCTTTAATACTACATTTTATCATAATTATCCGGCGTAAAAAAGAGGGCATCTATCCCTCTTACTCCTTCATTTGACTCTCTGCGTCAAACACGACTTGTTCTAGACTGGTCTGACCAAGTTCAGCCTCCATAGCCAGCTGAATTCTCTCCAATTTTTGATCCAAAACATCATGAATATGAGCTCCAACTGGGCAATTTGGATTCGGATTGTCATGGAAACTGAAGAGTTGACCGGTCTTACCAAGACACTCAACCGCTTGATAAACATCTAAAAGACTAATGTCCTTGAGATCCTTGACAATCTCTGTTCCGCCCGTTCCACGCGCTACTGAAATCAGCTCTGCCTTCTTCAACTGGGACAAGGTCTTTCTGATAATGACAGGATTGACCCCGACACTAGCAGCCAGAAAATCACTGGTCACCTTGCTTTCCTTCCCCTCGAGAGCGATAATAATCATCATATGAGTCGCAATGGTAAATCTACTTGGAATTTGCATCCTCTTCTCCTTTTTACAAGGCTATCCTGCCTCTACTCTTCTTTTTCTTTTATTATACCCTTTTCAGTTGTAATGTCAATCATTACCACTTTTCAACCAGACATCTAACTCCCTATCGTAGCCCTCTTTCTGGGCCAATTCTCTCAAAAATTCCTGATTGTGGGTATGGTGGATACCATTGACCAGACTTTCATAGTAAACCTCAAAATAGGGAAGGTTCAAGTCTTTAGCCAGCTGCAATTCAGCTACCACATCGTAGTACACCCGTCGAAAGTCCATATCTACCAAGCCCTTGTCATCAAATTCTAAAATCATATACTGAGCTCGCAAGTCCTTCCGTAACTGAGCATCTAGAAAGAAAGGTTGCCCAATCGAACCCGGATTGACAATCAATTGCCCACCAGTCCCGTAACGAAGCAACTGCTGGTGAATATGACCATAAACAGCAATATCACAAGGCGGATTGGTCACCAAGCGGTCAAAATCCTCTTGCGCTCCAGTATGAATCAACTCTCGCCCCCAGTTCTTATCAGGAAGATGGTGGCTAATTCCTACCGTCAAATCCCCAAACTGACGATGAAGCTGGAGAGGTTGATTGTGGAGCAGTTCAATTTCTTCTAGGGAAATTTCCTCTAAAACATACTGGCACTGGCGCAAGAGATAGCGTTGACTGGGACGAGTACTATCCAATTCCTTACGGACACCATGCCACAAACTATCTTCCCAGTTTCCCAAAACTCTAGCCGTAATCGGTAGTTGAGCCAACAAGTCCAAAATCCTTCTACGCCCTGTCCCTGGCATGAGAATGTCTCCCAAAAGCCAGTATTCATCCACTCCTAGCTGCCGAGCATCTGCCAAAACAGCCTCCAAGGCGGTGGTATTTCCATGAATATCTGAAAGAAGAGCTATTTTCGTCATATCCATCTCCTCGTTTTTTCTCTTGCAATAAGTATAACATAAAAAGTCACAGCTAGAGAAATCTAGCTTTTTTTGATATACTAGATAAAGATATTAGACAAGAGGAAGCGAATGACCCCGAATAAAGAAGATTATCTAAAATGTATTTATGAAATCGGCATAGACCTGCATAAAATTACCAACAAGGAAATTGCGGCCCGCATGCAAGTCTCTCCCCCTGCCGTAACTGAAATGATTAAACGGATGAAGAGTGAAAATCTCATCCTCAAGGACAAGGAATGTGGCTATCTACTGACTGACCTCGGCCTCAAACTAGTCTCTGAGCTCTATCGTAAACACCGCTTGATTGAAGTTTTTCTAGTTCATCATTTAGACTATACTAGTGACCAGATTCATGAAGAAGCTGAGGTATTGGAACATACTGTCTCTGACCTATTCGTGGAGAGACTAGAAAAATTACTTGGATTCCCCAAGACCTGCCCTCACGGAGGAACTATTCCTGCCAAGGGAGAACTCTTAGTTGAAATCAATAACCTGCCACTAGCTGACATCAAGGAAGCTGGTGCCTACCGCCTGACTCGGGTGCACGATAGTTTTGACATTCTCCATTATCTGGACAAGCACTCACTTCACATCGGTGACCAACTCCAAGTCCAGCAGTTTGATGGCTTTAGCAATACCTTCACTATCCTCAGTAAAAACGAGGATTTACAAGTAAGTATGGACATTGCCAAACAACTCTATGTCGAAAAAATCGACTAATTTCTCAAGCACCCTACCAACCCTGAAAGTTTTATTTTCAGGGTTTTATTTCTATCATTTGATTTTACTTTCATTTAGTTGTAGAATATTTGTAAAAAAAAAGAAAGATAGTTTAACCTATGAAAAAATCACTAAAAATTTTTGCGACATCTAAATGGTTTGACCTCTTTGGGGTTGCTTTGGTCGTTGGAATTGCAATCGCTTCTGGCTATCTTAACTCCCGTCTCGATAAATTCGTAGACTGGGGACCATGGACAGCCCTTGTGCCCTTTGGATTGATTTCCGTAACCAACGTTGGGATTTCCATGTTGTCCACTCGTTTCACTGGGAAATTAAGCAAATGGGGAAATTACTTTGGCATTGTCAATACCATTTTGTCTGGTACCATTGATTATATCCTTGGAAATAAGGCGGCCATTATCACCTATCCTGTCACCTTCCTCATTTATACCTTTGCTATTAAGAAATGGGAAGCTTCGCAAGAAGGCAGACCCAACCAAATGAGCCAAAAACAGGTAAAATTGGCGGCCATCATCATTTCCATCATCGCCTTCCTCTTTGCCTTTGTGACAAACTTTATCGGCTATGGTGGCAAGATGAATCTCCTTGCCTACGTAACAACTATTGCCTTTGCACTGTCCCTCATTGCCAATGCTTTTAACGCATTGAAACTAACAACACAGTGGGGCTTCTGGTTGATTTACAATTTCGTTCAGCTGACAAAAGCTGGTATTCAAGGAAACTTTGCCAATATCGGAAAATACATCTTTTATATCCTCAATGCAATCGGAGCTTTATTTGTCTGGAATGATGAAGAAGTTAGGTAATAGAAGAAAACTTAAATAAAAAAACAAGTCGACTTAAGAGAATCTCCCTTCTGCTATTTTTATCATTTCACTTGTAACTCCCATTCTTTTGGAGTAGAATGAAGCTAGATAAAAGAGGGAGGTCATCTTATGAAAAATCTCTTTAGACTCCATTTCGTAGCAATTGCAGTTATCGATTTGCTACTATTGGCATTTTTTAGCAAAAGACCCGAGACATCTTTGGACTGGCTCTTGCTCTCTGGTTTTATTTTCCTCCTTGCTCAGAGTCTACTACTATTTCGCTTGGTCGTCCGACTCAAACATCAATTCGCTGAGATTTATCCTCAAATCAATAAAAAGATTCGCTTCTACTATTTAGGGGTTCTCTCCATTGATTTTCTATTTTTTGTCCTTTTAGCCTTCGTTAGTTCTCAGCGTTTTTACTCTCTTATGCCAATCATCACTGCTTGCCATTCTACTTTTTATTATAGGACAGCGGACTACCTAAGAAACAACTATCCAGACTTTTATGACAAACGCATTTCTTTATGGAAGTGTCTCTAAGGAGAAGGAGGTTCTAGCATGAAAAAAATCATCTTCATCAAAACCATTGAGCTCCTTGCCATCGATGGAATTATGCTGGCATTTTTGACATTTAAAGAGGGGCTCACTTGGGATTGGATTTTAATTTATAGTGGTTGGCTCATTTTCTTTCACCCTGTGCTATTGGCCTATCTTTCAAACCAGCTTTGTGACCACTTTAGTCACCTCTATTCCCAGATTAGACCAAAATTCTGGCATTTTGCCTTACAAATCCTTCTATGGGATAGCCTGATGATTCTCTCCTTGATATGTTTGAGTGGTGTGCCACTTCTCCTTCAGGGAACTCTCCTAATCCTAGGACATCTCATCTCTTCCTATCGCATAAGCCAAAGACTGAAAAGAGACTTCCCAAAAGCCTATCAAGAAACGATTTCATTTTGGAGTATTTTATGATAGATGAGAAAAACCAAGCCGGCTGGGCTTGGTCTTTCTTATCTATTTTTAGTATCAAGGATAATGGTAACTGGTCCGTCATTGACCAGCTCAACCTGCATATCCGCTCCAAAGATACCTGTATGAACGGGCACTTCTTGCGCTAGTTTTTGATTGAAAGCGTCATAAAAATCTGATGCCATATCAGGCTTGGCTGCCCCTGTAAAGGCTGGACGATTTCCTTTCTTAGTATCTGCAAAGAGGGTAAACTGAGAAATAGAGAGGATTTCTCCTTCAATATCTTTGACAGACAGATTCATCTTGCCTTCTGCGTCTGAAAAAATCCGCATGTTGACCAGTTTTCTCACAGCATAGTCCAAATCTTCCTCTTGATCCTCTGGTCCAACACCAACCAGCAATAAGAGCCCCTGATTGATTTTTCCATGAACCTGACCTTCGATACTGACTTGGGCTTTTTTAACCCGTTGGATAATGATTTTCATAATAGCCTTTCTAGTAAGAGCTAGGACAATTAGCCGTTGGTCCGTTTGACAGAATAAACTTCTGGCACGCTCTTAATTTTGTCCACAACCGTGGTCAGCGTAGAGAGGTTGGCAATGCCGAAGGACACATGAATATTGGCAAACTTCATATCCTTAGTTGGTTGTGCATTGACCGTTGAAATATTCTTGGTTGTGTTTGAAAGAACTTGCAGTACATCGTTCAACAGTCCTGTACGGTTGAGGCCATAAATATCGATATGAGCCATATACTCCTTATTTGAGCTAGAGTACTGGTCTTCCCACTCCACATCAAGGAGACGTTGCTCGTAGTTTTCTTGGGCGCGCAGGTTCATACAATCCACACGATGAATAGCTACACCACGACCCTTAGTGATATAGCCAACAATATCGTCACCAGGAACAGGATTACAACACTTAGCAATCCGCACTAAGAGGCCTGATGCACCTTCAATGACCACACCACCCTCATGCTTTACCTTGAGGGTTTCTTTATTTTCAACCTTGATCTCGCCACCTTTGACAAGTTCTTCTGCTTCAGCCTTGGCCTTGGCACGTTCTTCCTCACGACGTTCCTTCTCAGTTAGACGATTAAAGACAGTAATAGCACCGATTTCTCCAAAACCAATGGCCGCAAAGAGGGATTCTTCTGTCTTGTAGCTGGTCTTTTGCAGAACTTGGTCCATATGACGCTTGTCCATGAATTTATTGGCCACATAGCCATTTTCTTGGAACTGGGCCATCAACATTTCACGACCCTTGTTGACTGACAATTCCTTATCTTGATTTTTAAAGAACTGACGAATCTTGTTACGCGCCTTGCTGGTCTTGACCATATTGAGCCAGTCACGGCTTGGCCCAAATGAGTTGGGGTTGGTGACAATTTCAACCTGATCCCCTGTCTTGAGCTTGGTTGTCAGTGGAACCATACGACCATTGACCTTAGCACCAGTTGCTTTTTCACCGACTTTAGTATGGATTTCATAGGCAAAGTCAATCGGTCCTGAATCTTTTGGAAGGGAACGAACCGCACCATCTGGGGTAAAGACGTAAATCTCCTCAGCCAGATAGTTTTCCTTGACAGAGTCCACAAATTCCTTGGCATCATCAGCCTGGTCTTGGAGCTCCATCATCTCCTTGATCCAGTTCATCCCGATAGCTGATTCCTTGCTGTTAACCTGCCCCTTGATGCCCTTCTTATAAGCCCAGTGAGCCGCAACCCCGTACTCAGCCACCTCGTGCATTTCCTTGGTCCGAATCTGGAATTCAATCGGCCCTTTTGGCCCATAGACAGTCGTATGGATAGACTGATAACCATTGGCCTTGCGGTTAGCGATATAGTCTTTGAAACGACCTGGCATTGGTTTCCAAAGTTCATGCACATAACCAAGCATGGCATAAACATCACTTTGGGTATCCAAAATACAACGAATGGCAATCAGGTCATAGATTTCCTCAAAACGTTTTCTCTTATCCTGCATTTTGCGGAAAATCGAGTAAATATGCTTAGGACGACCGTAAATCTTCCCTTTCAAGTGACGATCCGTCGTATATTCCTCTAATTTTGTAACTACCTCATCCACCAAGGCTTCACGCTCTCTGCGTTTTTCCTTCATCATATGGGTAATCTTGTAAAACTCAGTTGGATTAAGATAACGGAAAGATAGGTCTTCCAATTCCCATTTAACGCTAGAAATCCCCAGACGGTGGGCAAGCGGCGCATAGATTTCCATAGTTTCTTTGGAAATACGCTCCTGCTTGTCTTTTCGAAGGTGCTTCAGGGTCCGCATATTGTGCAAGCGGTCAGACAGTTTGACCAAGATAACGCGGATGTCCTCAGACATGGCCATGAGCATCTTGCGGTGGTTTTCAGCCAACTGCTCTTCGTGAGACTTGTACTTGACCTTACCGAGCTTGGTAACTCCATCGACAATCACGCGCACATCAGGACCAAACTCTCTTTCCAAATCATCCAAGGTCGCGTCTGTATCTTCCACCACATCATGCAAGAAACCACAAGCTACTGTTACAGCATCCAGCTTGAGTTTGGCTAAAATACCTGCCACTTGGATAGGGTGAATAATGTAAGGTTCGCCAGATTTTCGATACTGGCCACTGTGGCATTCAACAGCATAAACCAAGGCCTTATGGACAAAATGGACATCCTCTTCCTTTAAATATTCTTTTGTTAAAGCGACAACTTCTTCGCCTGTTAAATTCACTTCTTTTGGCATCTCTACTCTCCAATTCTTCCTACCATTTTATCACTTTTTTAAGAATATGAAAACTAGAAAATTCCCTCTCAATCAATCCACATCTCAAAAAAACACTGCCAGATTTCTAGCAGTGTTTTGAGTTTCGTTTATCTTAGTAAACTGTTTTTTCAGTTTCTACATCGAAGAAGTGTGCTTTGTTCAAGTCAAATCCAAGTTCAACTGTTGCACCAGCTTGCAAGTAGTCACGTGCGTCAACCTTAGCAACGAATTCATCTTTACCAACTTGGCAGTAAAGGTGAGATTCTGAACCAAGCAATTCTGATACAGAGATAGTCGCTTTTACAACTGATTCTGGGAATGTTTCAATGAATGCTTCCTCTGCATTCACGTCTTCTGGACGGATACCGAAGATTAATTCTTTACCTTCATAGCCTTTTTCACGAAGAACTTTCAAAGCGCCTTCTGGCACTTTTAAACGGAAACCGTCAGAAACAATTTCGCTACCAACCAGTTTCACGTTGATGAAGTTCATAGCTGGGCTTCCGATGAATCCTGCTACGAATTTGTTAACTGGGTTTTTGTAAACTTCTTGAGGAGTACCGATTTGTTCTACACGTCCGATAGTACCTGTACCAGCAGGGTTCTTAGTTGCTGACATGATAACGATACGGTCTGCAAGTGTCATCGCTTCTGTTTGGTCGTGAGTTACGTAGATAGTTGTAGCTCCGATACGACGGTGGATTTTAGCGATTTCAGCACGCATAGATACACGAAGTTTGGCATCCAAGTTTGACAAAGGTTCGTCCATCAAGAACACTTTTGCATCACGGACGATGGCACGACCCATGGCAACACGTTGACGTTGACCACCTGAAAGGTCAGCTGGTTTACGATCCAAGAATTCTTTCAAGCCAAGGATTGCTGCTGCTTCTTGCACACGTTTGTCGATGTCTTCTTTGCTGTATTTACGCAATTTCAAACCGAAAGCCATGTTGTCATAAACAGTCATGTGTGGGTAAAGAGCGTAGTTTTGGAATACCATGGCGATGTCACGGTCTTTTGGAGCTACGTCGTTGACAACCACGCCATCGATAGATGCAGTACCTTCTGTGATGTCTTCAAGACCAGCAATCATACGAAGAGTTGTTGATTTACCACATCCTGAAGGACCTACGAAAACGATAAATTCTTTGTCTTTGATGTCCAAGTTGAAGTCTTCAACTGAGTAGTGTTCGCTGTTTGGATATTTTTTGTAAATGTTTTTAAGATTCAATTCTACCATGAGGTGAACTCCTTTTGTCTTTTGATAGTTTTATTATAGATGAAAACGCTTTACATTTCTATGGCAAGATGACCAAAAAAATAAAAAAGTTCTGTGCAACTTGCACAAAACTTTAGAGAATATCTGGTAAAATCAACTGATAACACAAGGTCAGGTCGGTCAATTCCTTCAACTGAAGCCCTGTCAATTCTTCCCATTTATCAATCTTGTATTGGAGAGAATTGCGGTGCAGGTAGAGTTGCTGAGCTGTTTTAGTTAGGACTGCACTATTTTCCCAAAGAGAAAGAACAATCTCCTGAATCTGGTCCTGATCCAAGATTATCTGGTGCAGGCATTCTTTAATGACTCTCAGGTCCACAAGTCTTTCCCCCATACTCCAAAGATAGAGCTGAGAAAAAGTATGAACACCTTGGTGACCCTGACGCCACCAAGTCTTAAATAAATCCCGCTCCGCTTTGATCAAGTCTGATAGGGCTTGATGTCCCGTCTGAGACCAAACCTGGCCTAACATGATAGAGAGACGCAAGCCAAAGTCATATTCAACCGCTTCAATCGTATCACTTAAAATAGCTCGTACAGAAGTGTATTTATCTTGTTGAAGCACGAAAACATAATCCTGAGCTCCGACCTGCAGCACCGTCTGACAGTTGGGAAAAAGAGTCCGCATCATATCTAGCCAAGAAGCTAGATTTTCCTGCTGAAAATAGGAAAGACGGCAATAAACCAACTGAATCTTTTTAAAAGTTTTCGGTGCCTGTCCCTTGCCCTCAACCAGATAAGAATACCAAGGATTGAGCGAACGAGCCTGCTCCTGCTGGGTCAAAAGGGCAATCAACTGCTTTTCACGCTCGCTGAGCCCAGCTTCTTCCAGCAAAATCCACTGCTGAGAAGCTAAAGGGAGAGTGAGATAGCCCTCTTTCTCTACTGGTTGGTCTGAAATCTGAGCCTCAGGAAACCAGTCTTGTAGTTCTTTTGCCATCATGTCCTAGCCCTCCACTTTTTGGATGCACCACGAAATCAAGCTCTCAAGACGTTCCAGATTTTCAGTCATATGGAGATAACCCATGACGGCTTCAAAACCTGTGGACATACGGTAAGTCACCACATCAGCATTTTTGGCCTTGGTGTGGCTATTGGTATTTCGACCTCTCTTGTAGATCTCTTCTTCTTTTTCTGTTAAGACCTGCTCCTCCAACATAAGGGAAATCAGGCGAGCCTGAGCCTTGGCTGAGACATACTTGGTCGCTTCTTGGTGAAGTTTATTGGGTTTGGTCATACCTTTGAGGATGAGGTGACGGCGAATATACATAGAATACACCGCGTCCCCCTCAAAGGCTAGCGCAATCCCGTTAATGAGATTGACATCAATCACGTGTCCACCTCACTCCATCCTTGGTGTCAAGAAGCTTAATCCCTTGAGCAGCCAATTGGTCACGGATCTGGTCCGCTGTCGCAAAGTCACGATTGGCACGCGCTTCTTGGCGTTTTTGAATCAAGGATTCGATCTCAGCGTCCAAAACTTCCTCAACAAAGACAATTCCAAAGACTTCCAACATATCCGCAAGAGCTTGCTTGACACTTGCGTCATAGTTGCCGGAATTGATCCATTTGGCCATTTCAAAGACTACTGTGATACCGTTGGCAGCGTTGAAATCCTCATCCATAGCTGCTATAAACTTGTCTTTAAAGGCTTGCAAGTCTTGGGCATCCACGTTTCCTGTAAATGGTTGTTCGTAAGTGTTCTTTAGATACTTGAGATTAGTCTCTGCATCCCGCACTGCCTTTTCCGTAAAGTTGATAGGCTTACGGTAATGTTGTGTCGCAAAGAAGAAACGAAGCACTTGCCCATCAAGAGTTTTAAGGGCATCGTGCACTGTGATAAAGTTACCCAAGGACTTAGACATCTTGACATTGTCGATATTGACAAAGCCATTGTGCATCCAGTAGTTAGCGAAGGTCTTGCCTGTTTTAGCTTCTGACTGGGCAATTTCATTGGTATGGTGAGGAAACTCAAGGTCAGCTCCACCACCGTGAATATCGATGGTATCACCCAAAATCTCCGTTGACATGACCGAACATTCGATATGCCAGCCTGGACGTCCAGGTCCCCAAGGACTGTCCCAAGAAATCTCACCTGGTTTAG